>JBBRHH010000016.1:0-24027 GCA_038222915.1 Tepidisphaerales bacterium | reverse complement strand
TTTACACACGGCTTCGAGCAGAGTTTTATCCCCAGCCTGAAACTTCAAGCGAACCTGGCCGCGTGAACTGTTGCCGGCGATCAAAGCAGTGCGAAACGTGAGAGTGCTGGTATGGGTTGGCAGCTTGTAGTGAATGGTTGTGTTGGGCTCGATGGTGATTGTCGTCGCGGCATCCGGACGCATTTCGTTGTGCGGCGCTGGCATCGTGGTGGAAAAGAGAGGCGTCAGCTTGACCGCATCGGATGGAAATGCGTGTATGAAGGTCACCCCAGTCACATGGCGGACGATGTGGCGAACTGACTTCGCCGGAATGCTGATCTTGCCGAGGATCGGATGGTCCAGCTCGAGTCGCCCTTCGTGCGCGCTCGCCTTGCCTTTGAAGAGGCTGCCATCTGTCAGTGTCACGTCGTCGGGCTGTGCCGCCAGCGTCGTGGGTGGTGCTTTCGGATCAGGCTTCGGCACGTAACGCGATGCGCCCTCGCGCGACAGAGTCAGGGCCCCCAGAGGCGAGTCGATGGCGATTCGCGTTGGATCGACCCAGAGAAGAGAACCGGGAAGCGGCTCGCCGAACTCCCGGTAGAGTGTGCCGGGCTCAGACTTTTCCGAGAGGGGCAGGCCAGCGACAAAATCGATTGCGCGGACTGTACTCGCATCGATGTCGCGATCGCCGATCAGGGTGGACTGAATGTGAAGTTTCTTTCCCGCCAGCTTGCGAATGTCGATCGTCCAGAATTCACCGGTCGTGAGATGCACCACGTTGGAATCGCTTACTGTTGGGCCAGTCGAATCGCAAACGATGACAAGAACCTGGTCGTAGGCGATCGATTTATCGGCAACTTTTACCGCGCCTTCCGCGAACGTAAGCGGACCAGTGAGGCGCTCGGTTCGGGTTTGCACCACGCCTGCGCTTGCGGCAATGCAAAAAGTGCACTGAACAATACCGAATGCTATAAGCCGCAGACGAGTGGTCCGTGCCAGCCCAAACCCAAGATGGCGTTGTGTTCGAATCATCTTGCGTGTGCGTGGGTTCTGGTGATGAGATATTCGGCCAATACCGTGTCTACGGGCTTCGACGTGTCGACCAGTACGTAGTCGGCCTCGTACTTTTCCAGGGCTGTCTTGATCTGGCGGAGGAACTTCTGGAGTTCTTCAAGATAGGCCGCTCGAACACGCTTGGGCTGCGTCACAATTTCGCCGTCTTCTTCAAGCCCTTTGAATTTGCACGTGCCATCGAAGGGAAAGTTGAGTTCCCAGTGATCAAGCGTGTGAAAGACGGTGACGTTGTGGCCGCGAAATCGAAGGTGTTTGATACCGGCAAGAAACTCTTCGATGTTATCGAAGAGATCGGAGAACAGAATCACCATGCCACGGCGAGGAAGACGCCGGGCAAATTCGTGGAGAATCGCGGTGATGTTGGTTCGCGGGACAGGCTCAACGCGCTCCAACTCATCGGCAATATTGCGAATCACGCCCTGGGTGCCTTTGGGCGGAATGTAAGTGCGGAGCTTGTCGTCGAAGACGCCGAGGCCTACCGAGTCATGCTGACCAACGATAAGGTGGGCCAGGCTCGCGGCCATGTACTTACAGTACTCCAGCTTGGAGACCTTGCCGGATTTGTAATGCATCGAACGGCTGGCATCGAGCAGAAGATTGGCCGTAAAATTTGTCTCGGCCTCGAACAGCTTGACGTAGTAGCGGCTGGAGCGTCCATACACGCGCCAATCGATGTGGCGTAATTCATCACCGTGAACGTACGGGCGATGTTGCGCGAATTCAGTGCTGAAGCCCTTGAGGGGACTCTTGTGATGCCCTACGCGCAATCCCTCGACAACCTGACGCGCGACCAGCTCCAACGATCCGATTTTCTGCAGGACTTCGGGATCAAGATACCGAAGCCGCGACTTTATTTCGGTTGCCATCGTACATCTTCTCGTCCGACGGGACGGTCTGGAGCAACTTCTTCACGATGTCGTCGCTGGTGAGTCCTTCGCTCTGGGCGGCGAAATTTGGAATCAGGCGATGGCGGAGCACAGGCAGCGCGATGGACTTGATATCGTCGATGGCGACATGGTATCGGCCACGGAGCATGGCTCGCGCTTTACCCGCCATGATCAGATTCAGACTGGCACGCGGGCCCGCACCGTAAGAAAGCCAGTCCTTAATAAACTCAGGGGCAAGAGGATCACTCTTACGGGTGGATCGCACCAGACGCGCCACATAGTGGAAAATGTGGTCAGCAACCGGCAGACGCTTTACAAGGTTCTGCAGGGTAATGATCTCTTCCTGTGAGAGCACGGCGTTCTTGGGTGTCTCGGCCGCGCCGGTGACGCGCTTCATGATGTCGATTTCTTCGTCGTAGTTTGGGTAATCGACCAGAATGTTGAAGAGAAACCGATCTAACTGCGCTTCAGGAAGTGGGTACGTGCCTTCCTGCTCGATGGGGTTCTGTGTTGCGAGCACGAAAAACGGCTCTTCCAACCTGTATTCTTCGCCGCCCGATGACACGCGCTTTTCCTGCATCGCTTCAAGTAGCGCTGCCTGTGTCTTGGGCGGTGTACGATTGATTTCGTCGGCGAGAACAATGTTCGCGAAAACGGGGCCCTTCAGGAATTTGAAAATGCGCTGGCCAGTGCCAGGATCGTCCTGAAGAATCTCGGTCCCGGTGATGTCCGAAGGCATCAAGTCGGGGGTGAACTGAATTCGCTTAAACGTCAATGACAGCGTCCGCGCCAGCGAACTGACCAGCAGCGTCTTGGCCAAGCCTGGGACGCCGACGAGCAATGCGTGGCCTTTCGCGAAGATCGAGATCATCATCTGATCGATGACGTCCTCCTGACCAACAATTACCTTCTTGAGTTCTGTCAGGATCTGGCGATGCGCTATACCGAGCCGCTCCACCGCTTGTTCATCATCAGCGGCTTGGGGCGCCGCTACCGAATCCACCACTGTCATGTGGCCTCCTGGCCTAAAAGAAGAGTCGAGAAATTTCAGAACTGCCTGCAGCAACTCCCCGGCGACTGACTCGCTTACGTACTCTACCGCCATGATGCATAGACGTTTACGTGAGTCAACCATTGACACAACCGCTCGCTTCACAACGATGTGTCGCGATGTTTTCGCAAGTCATCCGCGACCGCCTTCCGATCATTGAACCCTTTATTAAGGCCGGCGCGGTTCTGGACTTGGGCTGCGTAGATGCGCGTACGCAATTGGAAGGCTCGGCCGAACGCATCGACCATAAGCCAAATCTTCTCCACCGCCGGATCTGTGAACTAAATCCGACGACGATCGGCATCGACATTGATCCGAAAGGCGTTGAAAAGCTCAACAGTATGGGGTACCGCGTGCGCTGCGAAGATGTCGAAACGATGGATCTCGGCCAGAAATTCGATGCCATTGTCGCCGGCGAGTTAATCGAGCATCTTGAGAATCCAGGGAAGTGGCTTCGAAACATGCGGCGGCACATGAATTCGGGCGGGAAGATCATCATCAGCACGCCAAATCCGTTTTACGCAGGGCAGACTTGGAAAATCTGGCGATATGGCAAGCCCATGGTTCACGAAGATCACATGGGATGGCAGGATCCGACGACGCTGTCGCAGTTACTGCGCAGGACAGGATTCGAACCGTTCGCAGGATATTGGGTGCAGCCGCATCCGGCGATCGCCAAGACTTGGAAACGTCTAATGCGAAAATATTTTTCGCACACGTTTATGATCATCGCTCAGGCTACTGCTTGATCAAAGGTGCATGCGCCGCGTGTAGATAAGCCATTCTACCATGCAGAGCGGGACCGCCGCGCACGCCAGGATCCACCACCAGAGTTCGGTGGCAGACTTTCCGCCAACCCCGACAGATGTTGTCTCCGCCGCAACAACCGGTTTGTCCTCGGGCTGCAAATTGCTCTCGTTGTCGTCCAGAAGGTTTACGGCGATTTTTTCAAATTGTGGAATCGGCGGCTGTGACGTGTAGAGGCCGACCTTATTAAGTGCCGGCAGGACCACATCCCCCGACGCAGGCACCGAGACTTTGATGGATCCCATTGGTCCATTCAGCCGAAATTCTTCAGCTACACCTGCCTGCTGGAGGTTAAGTCGCGGAATGATCGGCGTTGCCCCTGGCAGGGTAGATTGCTTCAGGTCCATCTCCGCGCCCATCGTCATGTAGCGCATGAGGTTGTCCATGAACGGAGGAAAGAGTTGACGGAGAGGAAGATTGCTTAAAAGCAAATCGAAGGCGATGACCACATGCGTGCTGCGACCCTCGGAGTACTTGAAAATCATCGGAATATCCGCGCCGGTTGTCTGAGTACCGGTGACGATGACTTCGGCGCTGGGCGGCGTTTCAACACGCATCATCTCGCCGACATAAAGCCGCTGCATGTTCAGATTGTGCAGAATGGGATGGCTGCGCTTCCAATCCAATACCCCCACTTCCTTGAGCATAATAGGTTTGCCATTTTCCATCGCCGGTTTCAATTTGGTATTCGGCGGAAGCGCTCCGAACCAGACGAAATTTCCGGTCGGCGGAAGCTGCTTGGGAGTGTACCGATCGAAAATCACCACGTCGTAGTCGGTTGCCACCTTCTGCGGGTCGTCCATCAACTCTTCGAAACCAGCCGGCGCAAGCCGGGTGTAATTTCTGAGTTTCATCAGCTCCATCAGCTTCGACAAATACGGATTGCTGTCGCTGACCAGCAACACACTCAGCGAGCGCGGCGGCGGGATCACGATCTGCGCGAAGTCATCTGCCGCCAGCGCATCGCCGGCCGCCGGTCGATTTTCGACCCGGATGACAGATGCCGCGGGCAGATCAAGAGTGAAATCCACACTGACGCGGGCAAGCTTTCCAGTCTCCCGGCCCCATGCTTCGCGTTGTTGATCCGTCCAGCGTTCGGGAAGGAGGATCAACTTCTGGCTGACCTGTTGCACCTGTCCATCCACGCTAAGCAAGACATCCGCATTCTCAACTGGCTCGATGCCGTAATTCGCGAATCGCGCGAAGACCTGGACCTGCGTCGGGCGTTCGTAATTGCGCTTGGCCTGCAGCGCCACGATTGCGACGTTCTTCGTATCTAGTTTTCCGATGCGCTCATAACGCAAGTCGGCAGTATGCAGCACGGCCTCTTTGCGATCGAGTGCCCGGCCATCGGAGAATAGATATACATCCGGTTTCTTTGAGTTAGGCCGAAGCTGTTCCGGAATAGGTGCAAGGGCCTGCGCTTCCGCTAACGCAAACGCTTTTTCAAGACGCGAGCGCCGATCCGTGCCGGTAATCGAGTCGATCTTTCCTTTGAGCTGAACGCGGTCACTGGTGAACAGCTGAACGGTCTCGGCCGAATCATCAAAAGCAATCACCATCGCTGTGGCGTCTTGTCCGAGCGTATCAACAAGCGCCTTGGCACGAGCTTTTGCCTCGTTAAGACGCGATTGACCTCCTTCACCATCGGTGGCGCTCATGCTCGCACTGCGGTCGATCAGGATAACGGACACGTCACGTGCGGCCGCGGAGATGTTCAAAACTGGGCGGGCGAGGGCGAGCAGAATCAAAAGCAGCAAGAGCAGTTGCAGCAGCAGCAAGAGGTTTCGACGAAGCCTTTGGAACGGCGCGTTAACCTGCAGATCCTGGATGGCCTTCTTCCACAAAAACGTGGAAGAAACCAACTGCTCGCGCATTCGAAGTTTGAGAAAATAAAGCAGCAGCAGGACCGGGACCGCAAGGCCCGCGGTGATAAGTGCGGCCATTGGCGAGAGAAATCCAGGAAGCCACGTCATAAGAGTTTGCGTTGGTGTTGCGCCGCTGACCGTCCTGCCACAACTTGAAATTCCGCCACGCTTGGAATCCTAGCGGCAGCAGGTGCGTTCGTCGATTGCTTGGGATGGAGACGATTCCAAAGAACGAAGATGTAGATAGATGCGGCCAACGTAGCGGGGGTATACCATGGAACCATGTTGTGCCGCTTCCTGCTGGTCTTCGGGCTGTTTTGCATCACCGGTTGTACTTCAACACCGAGATATGTATTTGACGTGCAGGTGGCGAACCAGACACACGATCTCATTCACGTGGGTCTTGTGAAGCGCGTGCCACCCGGTCAGGCCGTGGTCGCGGAATGGACCGGACCGGAACATGTCGCAATGGGCGCACCTCAACTTCTCGGCCACAAATGGGGAACGGCGCTTAAGGCTGGCGAAGGTGTGACATTCGGATCGCGTGAGGCCGACTTCTCGGATGGAACCTATCTCAGAGCGTACCGCTCCGACGGAACAACCGAAGAGTTGCTTGGATTTACTCAGGATGATCCTGGACGGGCGGATGTTCCAATTTATCCGGGACGCAACAGCTTCGAGATAGTTGTTGAGAAGGGACGACTGAGTGCACGGAGCATTGGGTGGAACGCCGCCGCGCCCGTCGAGAAGCGAAAGTAGGTGCGTCGATTATGGCATACGACGATCATATTCGTGTGGCGAAGACGATCGAAGCCGCGTGCGCCGTGGTGACACTGAGCGACACACGGACGGAAGAAACCGACAAAAGCGGACAACGAATCAAGGAGATGTTGTCTAACGCCGGCCATCACACAACGATGTACCGACTTATCCCCGATGAGCCTGCCGAGTTGGATGCGCTTATCGACGAGATGCTCATTGCGCCCAACGTCGATGTGATCTTTACGAACGGCGGAACTGGAATTAGCTCTCGGGATCAGACAATCGATGTGATAGCTCGCCGCCTTGACGTGCCGCTGCCTGGTTTTGGGGAATTGTTCAGAATGTTGAGTTGGGACCAGGTGGGTAGCGGGGCGATGTTGAGTCGTGCCACTGCGGGAATAGCTGGAGGGAAACTTATTTTTGCGATGCCGGGTTCGACGCAGGCCGTCGAACTGGCAATGGAGAAATTGGTAATCCCCGAACTTTGTCATCTGCTGCGCGAGCTTCGTAAGCCATGACTGTCACTCCGACAAAAAAGCTGGATTTGCCATTTGAGGCAGACCTAGCTGATTAGCTTGTCGTTGGCAGAGGTCGTTTCAGGTTCGATTCGCATTTTCCAGGATGCTGCCAGGACGTGCGAAGCGCTCCCAAGCGTCCCCTCGGCATTTGGGACAAGTTGTTGGGGCTACAACTGTGTCCGAGGGCTCATATCCGCAGCAGCGGCATTGGAGCTGAAATACGGCGACCCGTCCGTTCGCACTCAAGAACGGATCATATGTCAGGAACTGCCCGCTGGTCTCGAATCTTTCCATGCTAATCGACATGTTAACTCTCCTTCGGACTAGGACTTAGAGTCCTCCAAACTCTTCACTGGAAGGAAGGTAACGCAATACTTATGCCATGACTGGTAGAGCGAGGTGAGGTTCTGAAAAATCGCAGAGCTCGCTGGATAGAATGCCCGATCAAGTCGAGCATTTTCAATGCTTTTATGAACCTCGGCCCGCTAGCAAGGGGTAATTGCGGGCTTCAACGGGAATGACACTCTGTCTTGCGAGGACAGAGTGTCGTCAAATTGACTAGCTGAGGTGGGCTGCCTGATCTTCCATTTGATATTGGCGGAGCTTTCGTTGCAGGGTTCGGACGGATATTCCCAATCCTTCGGCCGCACGCGTGCGCTTGCCCGAACACTGTTCCAACGCCTTGGTAATTGCCAGTCGTTCCAACTCTTCCATGGTCATACCTGTCGGAAGATCTTTCTTGGCCGCTGCTCCAGCGGATCCCGCGGCGATTCGATCGGGGAGGTCGATTTCGGTCATGACGTCGGTGTCGCCCAGTACCATCATGCTTTCCCAGGTGTGGCGAAGCTCGCGGACGTTGCCGGGCCAGCGATAATTCATAAAGCGGCGCAGGACGGCCGAGTCGATCTTCTTGGGCGGGGTGTGCTTGGTCGCCGCGATATCTTTGAGGAAATGATCCACGAGCAGAGGGATGTCGTCGGTGCGGTCGCGTAGCGGCGGAAGCTGAATCGTCACCACATTCAGGCGATAAAACAGATCTTCCCGAAATTTGCCTTCCTCGACCATTCGAGGAATGTCCCGCATCGTCGCAGCCAGCACCCGGACGTCGACTTTTTTATCTTCGAAACCCCCGACGGGAGTAACAGTTAGCGTTTCGAGAACGCGTAACAGCTTCGCTTGCAGGCCGATCTCGAAATCTCCGATTTCGTCGATGAAAAGCGTACCGCCGTCCGCCTGTTCAAAACGGCCTATACGACGATCGGTGGCACCGGTGAACGCGCCACGAACGTGGCCGAACAGTTCGCTCTCGACGAGCGTGGCGGGAACTGCGGCGCAATTGACCGCGACGAAGGGGCCTTTTTTGCGCGGGCTGTTGTGATGTAGCGCCTGTGCCACTAACTCTTTACCAGTGCCGGTTTCACCCAGAATAAGGACGGTGCTATCCACCTGCGCGGCGCGCTGGATCTTGGCGTAGATGTCCTTCATCATTTTGGCTTGGCCGACGATCTGATCCAAGCCGAACTTTTGATCGAGGCGACGCCTCAGGCTGTCGATTTCCTTGTCTTTCTGCATTCCCTCGAGTGCTCGACGGATCAGAAGTATCAATTCATCCGGATTGATGGGCTTGGTCACATAGTCGTATGCCCCGGCTTTGATCGCTTCCACGGCTGTGTTTACGCTGCTGTGCCCCGTAAAAAGGATGAACTGGGTGTCGGCCTTCTTCTTTTTCCATAGCTGAAGGAGGTCCATCCCGCTGACATCGCCCATATTGAGGTCGCTGACTACCACATCGATATTTTCATCCAGATAGCCCATCGCCTTGTCAGCGCCGTCAGCGCCGAAGACGTGAAACCCCTCTGCTTTCAGAATATTGATGGTCGCGCGACGTTCTTGCTCGTGGTCCTCGACCACAAGAATTCGACCGTGAGTACTCATGCTTATTTCCCTCAAGTAGCCAAAATGTCTTGTACGTCTTTATGTCATACCCGCCCGATAGCATCCATACAACGCGGATTTTCTCCATGTTCGAATCGGAAAGTTTGGATTCACCACCAAGCTAACCTCCGATCGATGCGGTAGGCGAGTCGCATGATGCGATTTGGGGGTTTGGAGAGGTTCAAGCGTATTTTCCCTTCGTGGTGCGCGACGTAATGGCCTTGCGGATCAACTGCGATCGCGCCGGGCGGCTCGGTCGAGCCTGTGCGTTCAATCTGGCCGATGGCCCACCATCCTTTTATTTCGGGCGGCGGGCGTAGCCAGGTGGTTTCTTCCTGGATGCCACGGAGGAAGTGCCAGACGCGTTGGATGGGCCAGGTTTGCCAATCGATGATGGCTTCGCCACGGTTGACGTGGCGGGCGTAGAGCGGACATGGCAAATGGCGCTGCGGCCGGGGCTTCGCCTGATTGGACGTGATGAGTCTGAGGGCCTCGAGCATTGCGGATGAACCAAGCTGAAGACAGCGGCGACGAATCTGGAAGTGGGTTGCGCCCGCGCGAATGGGAAAGGATTTTTGGACGAGGATGTCGCCGGTGTCGATGCCTTCGTCGACCTGATGAATGGTGACGCCGCCGGCGAGATCGGCCTGGTGGGCCTGCCAGAGGAACGGCCTTGGACCGCGGAAGTTGGGGAGAAGGGACGGGTGGAAATTGATTGCGCCGAGGGGCGCAATCTCGAATTCGTTCTTGCGGATGAGCTGAGAGAGGCCGGCGATGCAGAGGATGTCGGGGCGGACGGATTGGAGGAAGGCGACGGGGCGTTCGCCTTTGGACTTCAGGAAGAACCAGGGGATTTTGCGACGGAGGGCGTAGCGCTGCATCACCGTCTTGGGAACGGGGGTGTTGGGGGGCGGCGGTTTATAGCCCATGGGAGCGGATTCGATGATGCCAACAATGTTGGTCTGGTGATCGAGGGCGCGCAGGGGCGTGCGGCTGTAGGGGTGGGAAACGCCGAGGAACACGACTCGGAGGTTACGGATAGGCATAAGGCGGGCGCGCAGGAACAGCCCCCTTTTGATACGGGGGCTGGGTGAGCAATACAAGTATTGGAATGGGCCGCGGACTATTGCTGACGGAGGGCATCGATGCCGGCCGAGTTGCCGACGGTCTTCTGGGTGAGCGATTGAACGTCGCCGTGGACGACCAGGGCCGGGGTCGCGTAGGCTTTTTTCTGTTCCTGACTCGTGGTGGCTTGATTCAGCATTTTCGATCTCCTTGAAAAAAAATAATGTTCCGGGGCACGATTGCCGTGGACTAATGAGAACGTACGTCGAGAGGGCGCGGCTGTCAAAATGATTTTGGACGATTGGGCGGAGGGCGGCGGGGCGAGGGAAAAGGCGTGGGCCGCACAGGCGGTATGCGCGGAATTGCTGGCTTAGTCGTCGTGCATGGCGGGGTTTTGCGGTACGGGAAGGCATTGGATGGAGATGTCGGCTTGATTAAGTGGGAATATCGGGCTAACTTCCGCACGCCGGGGTTCGCCCCGGCACCAGAGGGATCAAACGTCCACAGCACGCTGTAGCGCTGCAAGGAGAGGGACAATGCTCAGGAAAGCGAAAAATCGTAGTGAGAAATCCGCAGATCAGTCGCGTCATCGCAGCCTGCTGGAGGGGCTGGAGGTCAGGCGCCTGTTTGCTGCGATCGTCGTAAACAACCTGAACGACTCGGGTGATGGTTCGTTTCGTGACGCCATTGAAAAGTCCAACGCCAGCACGGGTGAAGTGGACGATATTACGTTTGATCTTCCGTCCGGTGTACAGACAATTGCGCCCCTCTCGGCGCTGCCGACGATTACCGATCCGGTCAACATTTACGGCGTGCAATCCGGCGGTCCGTTGATCGAATTGGACGGCGAGAACATCACCGACGACAACATCGACGGGTTGGACATCACCGCGGGCAATACGCTGGTGCAGGGGTTCATCATCAATCGATTCACCGGCGACGGTATCGGCATTACGGGCGCGGACACCAATCTCATACAAAGCAACTGGATTGGCCTGGATAACACCGGGGCTTCGGCGTCGGCCAATGGCGGCGATGGCGTGGGCATAGTGGACAGCAATGAGAACACGATTTATGACAACGTGATATCCGGCAATACTGCGAATGGCGTATACATCGCGGGTATTTCGGAATCCAACAAACTGAGCGGCAATTATATTGGAACGGACATAACGGGTGCATCGGCGGTTGCTAATGGCGCTGACGGTGTGCTGCTGGCCAATGCGACTGACACGATCATCGACGACAACCAGGGTGGGAATGTAATCTCGGGGAACGGAGCAAACGGTATTGAGATTCAGGCGACGCCGGGATTTGCCGGCAGCGGCAACCACATCACGGGAAACATCATCGGGATGAACCTGGCTATGGACGACGCGCTTCCGAATGGAAACGATGGCATCCTGATTTCGGCGGCCGACAACATTGTGGATGGCGGCAACGTCATCAGCGGCAACACCCACAACGGGATTGAAATTCTTGCGAATGCCGACTTCCCGAATGCGCAGGGCAACCAGATCTCGTCGAATTACATCGGGGTCATTCCCTGGGGTGGCGCAGCTTTCGGGAATGGGGGCAACGGTATCCTGATGACGGCAATCAGCCCCGGGCAGTCGGGGCATAACACCACGGGCGGGGATAATAGCGTTGACGGCAACGTGATTGCGTTTAACTCGTTGAATGGCGTCTCGATCGCGAAGGGAAATCCGGCGGGCGACAACAGCGGCAACGCGATCGTGACCAATTCGATCTATTCGAACGTCAAGCTGGGTATTGATCTTGGAAACGATGGAACGACCATCAACGACACGAAGGACGTGGACAGCGGTCCCAACGACCTGCAGAACACCCCGATCGTGACCTCGGTCACCGCCAATGCGGGCAGCAACACCATTACAGGCACATTGAACAGCACGCCGAGTTCGCAGTTCACGGTGCAGTTGTTCCTTAATGACGCCTCGTCCAAACAGGGCAAGACGTTCCTGGCAGCGGTCGGAGTCACCACCGATGCGAACGGCAATGCATCGTTTACGAAGACCGTTTCGAACACGATCACCACCAACGATTTTGTCACCGCAACAGCGACCGATGAGGACAGCAATACGTCGGAGTTTTCGGCCGGGGTGAAGGGTGGCACGCAGGCGGCGCCGGCTTCGACGATTACGATCTTTGGCCAGACGATCAGTGGCACTGAGGGCAAGGCGCTGACCAACGTCAACCTGGGATATTTTACGAGCTCGCGCGGCGGGTCGACGGCAAATCAGTTTACCGTGAGCATCAACTGGGGCGACGGTCAAACCAGTGCAGGCACGGTGCAACTGATCAGTGGCAAGTTCCAGCTCTACGGGAGCCACACATTTGCCAAGTACGGCCAATACAACGTTGTCGTGAACGTGAAAGACAACGTGAACGCGAATACGAAGGCAGCGACCGATCTTGCGAACATTGCAGATGCGGCACTGACCGCAACGAACAAGACATTTAACGCGACGAAGAACGTGCAATTTTCGGGTGTGATCGGGACGTTTACCGATGCCAATCCGAATTCGACTGCGGCCGATTTTGGTACACCGAGCATCAACTGGGGCGACGGCCATTTCAGCAATGCGACGATCACCAAGTCGAACGGGGTTTACAGTGTGAGCGGGAAGAATACATACGCCAGCTTTGGCAGTTTCCCGGTGAAGGTCACGGTGAGTGACGCGGGCGGCAGCAGTGCTACGATCAACTCCACGGCGAAAGTCGCGAGCCCGACGATCACCGCCAGCCCGAGCAATTTCACGACCACACACGGGACAAACTTCAGCGCCCGGGTGGCCACGTTCACGGATGCTGATCCGAATGCAACGGTCGGCCAATTCACGATCACCATCCTGTGGGGTGACAACACCAGCTCGACGTTCGGCAGCGCGACCAAGAGCGGGAATGTGTTCAACGCGTTTGGCAGCCACAAATATGCCAACGCCGGCAAGTTCAACGTTACGGTCACGGTGAAGGACGCTGGTAACAGCAGTACGACGGTGACCGTGGCAACTGTGAAATGACATTGGCGTCCCTTAGCAGCCCGTGGCAAAAGTCGCGCGGGCCAATCTTGCGTCTTTGTCGCGGGCACTTCGTTGCCGAAATTCCGCGTATTTCCTTCCAATACTCGATCATTTCGTCGCCTCGATCCCGCAACAAATCCGCGGCGCTTGGCCGCGCGGGACCTTCACCACGGGCTGCTATCGCATTCTAAAGTCGTGCTCTTTGGGCGGCGGGCAGTCGCGCTCCACGCGGCTGCGCAATGATTCGTTGATCTCGACACCCTCCTCTTTGGCAAGCTTTGCGGCGTGAAAGTCGAACCAGAGATCCGACAGAGATAATTCGTGCTCGCGGATGCTGGCGATTTCACAGGGGGCAGCGAAGAAGTCTGCCACCGATTTTAAGTCGCCCATGCCCAGGGCGGCTTTGGCGGCGAGGAGTTTGACGCGGCCTTGGCCGGCGACTTGCGGGGGTGACTGATTGATGAATTCGATAGCCTCTTGATAGCGGGAGACGCGGAGGAGCGCGATGCCTGCCTCGATCGCGAGAGGGAGGAGGTCGGGCTTCATACGGGCGGCGGCGTGCCAGTGATCGGCGGATTTGTTTTCATCGGCTGCGTCGAGCGCGAGGACGGCTAGATTTCGGAGGGCCCAGGCGGAGGGCTCGAGAGCCAGCGATTGCTCGAAGGCCTCTTTTGCGCCGGCAGGGTCGTGGGCTCGGTAGCGCATGATGCCCAGATGGAGCCAGGAGAGCCAGTGAACCCCCCTGCCGGTGGCGAGGAAACTTTCGAGGAGGTTTTGCCATTCGGCTTGCACCATGTATGCTCCGGGCAGATCTGATGGAGGGCGATATGGGAGCTCGCCTTTTTCGAGGAGGTTGAGCCAAGGCTGCTGGTCTCTTTCGATTGAGGATTTTGGGAACGGAATGGCCGGGCTGAAGGTGCTGCCGCGTCGCTGGCATTCCAATGCTCCCCAGCCGGAACCGGATTGGAGGAGGTCGGACGGTACCCGGTCGGCGGCGGCGCTGGTGCGATCGAGCTCACGGGACATCCATTCGGCGGGCAAGGCGGATTCGAGATTGCTGTTGAGGTGGTCGACGGCGTTTTGCCAGTCTGGGCCGTGGACGATGGTTGGATCTGCTTGCATTGCGCCATAGGCTTCGAGCCATTCCCAGCGAGCGCCGGCCGGCATGGGGATGTATTCGGTCTGGGTGCAGGCGAGGCCGCCCTGGATTTCCACGTATTGCTGGCCGGGCTGGGAGAGGAATTCCTGCCAGTGGCGGCCGCCGGGGGCCATGCCCCAGACGAACATTTTTCGTCCGCGAAGACGGGGCGTGGAGGTGTGGATCATGCCGTGGCCGCGCTGATCGAGGGAGGTGACCCAGGGGCGCTGGGTTTCGGGGATGCGGAAGTACATGTCGGCGGCGGACTGACGCTGAGTTGGATAGGTCATGTCCTTTCCGTCGCGGATTGGGACGTCCTGGGTTTTGAGCGAGCCGTCGTAGTCGTGGAAATAGGCTGAGTGGGCGGGGCCGAGGACGCGTGTGCCGTCGAGCTCGTTCACGGCGGCGTTGGACCACCAGTACATGGGGACTGTGCAGTCGTTGGGGTTGGTGATGCGGGGGCGGACGAGGAGGAAGGAGGAGTTGTCGGGGAGATAACAGTCGATCTGGAATACGACGCGGCGGATGCGCTCGAACTCGTAGAGGCGGAGCATGGGCGTGCCGTCGTCCATGTGGACTTTGGCGGCGAAGAGCGGGGAACAGGTGAAGGGGCTGTGGCCGATGATGGAGATATTCCATTCGACGCCGCCACTGAACCAGGCATCGCGGACGGCGAGATTGGCGGGTTGGAAGACGGGGTTGACGTGGAGGAGCTCGCGGTTGGTGGGTTTGTGGAAGAGGGACCAGAGGCGGCCGCCTTGTTCGAGGAGGAAGGTGGCTCGGAGGATGTTGTTTTCGAGAACGGCGGTTTTGAAGGTATGCGGAGTTCGGGTGCGGGAGTAGGCGTCCTGAAGGCGGTAGGGAAGGATGCTTCCTTCGTGGCCGCGATCGGGGTAGTTGGTTTCGGCGGCGCCTTCGATGTCGGCGGTGACTGACGCGCTGGGGGTGCGGAAGGCGTGGAGGGGTGGTAGCGGGTTTTCCTCGCCGAGGAGGCCTGCGGGCATGGTGTAGGATTCGATGCGAAGCTCGGTCATGTCAACTCCGTGGGAGTATTTGGGAGAACAAAGGCCGCTGGGCCGGCCTGGGTGTGGAAGAACGTTGCGGCGGCGCGTTGGGGAAATGCTTCCCGGTATTTTGCCCCCCACCGCTCGCAGAAGTCGACGGCCTGGTTTGACTTGACCAGTGCCCAGACGCTTCCGCCGAAACCTGCGCCGAACATGGACGCGGCGGCAGCGCCGAGGTGGCGTGCGGAGCGGGTGAGGAAGGAAGTTTCCGGGACGGCGGTTCCGAGGAGGCGCTCGGCGAGTTCCTGTGATTCCTGGGCGATCGAGCCGAAGCTGGCGAGGTCATTGTTTGAAAGTGCGGCGGCGGCGGCTGGCACGAGCCGATTGCTCTCGGCGTCGAAATGTTCGACGCGATCGAGGACTGCGGGCGTGGGAAACGGATCGTAGAGGGTGGTGGAAATGCGTTTCCGCAATTGCTGGCAGGCGTCGGGCTGGGTGAGCATGGCGCCCAATGATTCGGTGGCGAATCCCTTGATTTGGCGTCCTGTATCGGCGGCGCAGGAGAGGAGGCGCGACAGGCGGTTGAAGTGGCCTTTTGCCGCTCCAGTTTTCTCGGCGACTACGCCGCTTGAGGCGATGGCGAGGAGGTAGTCGTTGGGGATGGTGATTGATCGCTCGTGGCGGCCGGGACAGTAGGAGAACTGGCCGGCGTGATTTGGCTTTGAACAGATGATGGCGGTGTGGTCCTCGCTGCCGCCGAATGTGCCGACGCCTTTGTCGCCGGTGAGAGTGCCAAAGGACTGGCCGTTTTCTATGGTGCCGAGGTATCCGGCGAGGGATTCGTTGGAGGTGATATTGTCACAATACTCGCGGCGCTCGGACAGACGATTTACATTTGCCAGAATCATGTGGGTGAGGACGACGAGCGCTGACGAGCTGCTCATGCCGGCGGCCGGGGGGAGGTTGCTATGGAAGACGACATCGGCGCCCATGAGCGGCCCGGGGAAATTCCGTGCGAGGCGGCGTGCGACGGTCATTGGATAGTTGGACCAGTGGGCGAGGCGCGGGGCGAGGTCGGGGTCGAGCGCGAATTCGATGGCTTCGTTTGGGCGGCGTGGATCTTCCATTCGGACGAGGTTGTCGTTTCGCGGGGAGGCGACGGCGCAGAAGCCTTGTTCGCTGGCGCAGACAAGTGTTCGGCCACCGCCGTAATCGGTGTGTTTGCCGAGGACTTCGATGCGGCCGGGGACGATGAAGGCGACGGCGTTGCTGGCGTTGAGTCGGGCGGCGCATGCTTTTAGCGTGCTGGCTTTGGCGATCGCCTCTTCGATGCTGAAGCCTTTTTCACGGAGGTTGTCGGGGTCGAGCCAGGCGTTCATTGCGGTGTCCTTGTCGGAGCATTCGGACAGGCCAAATGCGCGCGCAAAAATGTGTTTGGGTTGGGTGGGACCCGGGTCGGGAAATGTAAGTGGTTGGCGGTGGCGAGGTTGCGGCTGGAGGGGTCGGCGGCGGCGTCCAAAAAACCGACCCCTTTCCGACCCCAAATCCTCCCCGTTTTGACCCTCAAATCGCCCCAAACCGACGTAAAATCGCCCCGTTTTGACCCCCGAATCGCCCCAAACCGACCGCGTGCTGAGGATTGATTGCTGAGCGCCGAGGGGCGGAATAATTGCGCACAATCGTGTTGGATGTCGGGTGCTCGAGACTGGAAACTGGAGACTGGAAACAAGAAAACCCGCGCGATTTTGTGTGCGCAATTCAGTTGCATGTCGGTTTTGTGGGGGCGGTTTTTCGCAAGTGCTGGTTTGGTCAATGATTGGGATGAGGCTGGGGTGGCCGATGGTTGTGAAAAAGCGACCAGTAACCGACCACCAACCGACCTGTGACCGACCACCAATCGACCATCAATCGACCTGTGACCGACTAGCGAACGACCACTAACCGACCACCAATCGACACGGGGGGAAGAAAGCGATGAGGCGGCCGGTTCGATGAGGTCAGGGCCGACAGAGCGACGGAGCGATGAAGGGGAGGAGAGCGTGGATTGCTGAGCTGGGGTTGATGGATTTTCCCTGACCATGATGGACCTCTGTCGTATTGTGCCGGTTGGTTTTGCCGGCGGCAGTGGATGGCCTGTTTGGGGGCATCTGCTGCTGGTGGGAGTGTATGTGGCTTGTTAGGTGTTTGTCAATGGGAGAGTTGGAGAGTTGAGGGTTTTGGAAGAAATTTAACCGCGGATTTCGCGGATGGTCGCGGATGGGAAGGGAATGGGTGTTGGGGGTTGGTGTGTGAGCGTGTTCGCGAAGGGCATGCTTCGGTTGGTGCGGATTGGGATTTTTTGATTCGTGTGCGCGATGGAGGATTTGGATTTTGAGAAAAGGGCTCGAGAAATGGTGAGGCTGATGAGGCGGGGAGGAGTGGGTGGCCGGTGGGCTTTGGGTTTTGAATTGGGTGATCTGTGATGCGGCGTGCCTGTGGGCCTTCTCAGCCTTGTCGGGGTGGCGGGCAATGTTATGATTCATCTGTTGCGTTGACGGTTTGCAGCGCGGCACATTTCTATCTTGTTCGAGCGGAGAATTTCTACATGCGATATACAGGGTATCTGATCGTCTTTGTCGCCCTTCTTCAAGTTTGTTCATTTCCATCGTTTGCGGACGAACCCGCGACGCGCCCCGCGCTTCCCAAGCTCGACAAGGCGAAGGAGGCTTATCAACAGAAGGCGGAGCGGGCCAAGGCTGATCTTCTCAAGGACCTGGACACCAAGGAGGCGGCCGCCCGGGCCAGGGGGGACAAGGCGGCCGTTGATACCATCAAGAGCGAGCGCACCAGCTTTGTCGAAAAGAACCGGTTGCCCAAGTCTGTTGTCGTTACCGGGTATGAAAGCAGGATGAAGGCCGCCATCACGGAGCTCGAGGCGGTGTACACCACGGCGATCAAGGAACTGGTGCGGACCAAAATGGACGATGACGCGACCGCTCTCCAGAAAGAGCTTGATGCCCTGAAGTCGGGCGCGGACATTTTCGCGGGCTGGGTTGATCTGATTGACCTGGCGGATCTCACCAAACACGACGCGGCCGTCCGCTGGAAAAAAGAGGGGGATGTGTTGAAGGTGGACGGTGGAAAGAATTATGCACCGCTCCTCCTGCGATATCTCCCGCCTGAGGAATACGAGCTGCAGATTATCATCGATCGCATTCCCGGGGGCGACGACTGCTTCGAAGTAGGAACTGTCTTTGGGGATCACCGGTGCTTTATGGTGATTGATACGGGCGGCGTCACCGGAATCGCCTATCTCGATGGAAAATTCCGTGGCAACGAAACCATGGGCCACAATCACATCGGGGCAGATCCCGTCGACCTCCGCCTCATCGTGAAAAAGACTGGAGTGACGCTCACGGCCGACGGGAAGGAAGTTTCAAAATACACTGGCAAAGCGGACCGGCTCTCTGAAGGCGGGCCCTCCGAGATAGAGGTCGGGGCACTCTACCTCAGCGCCGCACCGAACGCCGGGTTTCATGTAAAATCGCTTCGACTTAAGGTGATCTCGGGGAAGGGGAAGATTTTGCCGGTGGAGAAGAAGTAAAGGGATAAGGTCTGATGCTGTGCGTTTCGGGGCGGTTTGGACCATGGTTGCTGAAGCAACCACGCCGCGCGCTGCATGCATGGTTGAGTGATTTTGCTGGGTGGATGATCGGGTGGCTAGATCCTTCAGTCGCTGTCGCTCCATCAGGATGAGGGGGGTCGGGGCAGGGGTTTGATGGGGCAGGATTGGCATTGGTTGGCGAGGTGCTCGCGGCGGATGGTCCAGATGTCGATTGCTTTGGCGAGGGTTGCATTGGCGTTCCCCACTTTGCCGTGATGTTGAAGGTTTCTTTCGTCCAGGGTGATGCCGATTTTTTCTGGGGGGATGGGGCAGTCGGACTCTCGCCAGGCGAGAGCTGGGACGGGGCGGATTGTTCCGTTGGGGTCCACGATTTTGTCTGTGCTGGCGACCTGGTCGAGACAAGGTGCGTTCAGGGAAATTTCTGCGATGTGGTAGGCGGTGGTGCGGTCGTGGCCTACGCCTATGGAGAGGATGTAGCCATCACCGTGGACGAGGCGGCCTATGGGGCTGTTAGCGGACCAGACTCCGTTGGTGAGGTGGTCGGCGAGATATTCGGCGGCGCGGGGGCCTATGGCGGCTACTGAGTGGCTGGGGTGGAGGCTGCGGAGGGCGTCGGGTCTTCGCCAGAGGGTGTCGGCGATTGCGCCGTTGGTGGTTGGGGTTGTCAGGGGGTTGAAGACTTTTGCTTCGAAGTGGTTGAAGGATGGGGCGAGTAATGTGCCGGTGGGGCCCAGGACGGCGAGGAGGGAGTTGATGACGGTGTTGGGGCCGCCGGAGATTGGGCCGATCTTGCTCATGGAACTGTGGACCATGACGTCCATGCCGGGGCGGAGGCCTAAGGCGGTGAGTTGGGCGGTGAGGGTGTGCTGGTCTAGGAAGTCGGCTGGGTTGAGGAGGTCTATATAGCCTAGTTCGGCGAGGGCTTCGAAGTGGTCTATGGCGGTGATGAGGTCGATGTCGCGGCCGAGGTGGGTTGAGGCGGCGTCGGCGATTTCCTGGATGGAGCGATGGCCGTCGGCCCGGTAGAGGGTCCACTTGGGCAGTTGGTTTCCGAGTTTGGTTTTGATGTGCGGCCAGACGTTTTCGGTTGTGGGGGCGAGGGGGAGGCGGCGGAGGGGGATGCGGGCGGCGCGGGAGTCGGTTGGCGCTAAGGGTGGTTGGGGTGGGGTGGTTTGTTGTTTCAATTTTTCGAAGGCGATTGAGACTGTTGCGTGGTCGCCCGACCAGGCGAATCGTTTTAGTTGATCGACGTTTGCGTTGTTCCCCCCTGCCGCGAGCTGCAGGGCTTCAGGGGTGTCGATGTTGGCGAGGTAGTACAGGTAGGCCGCCATTGCGGCGGTGCAGAGGGATAGACCTTTTTCGTCGACGCGGTCGATGGTGTCGGCGGAGCTGTGGTAGCCTGGGAAGGGGTGGTTGGTGAGCCAGGGGCAGGGGAAGCCGTATTTGGGATCGCCGACGAGGGTGTCTTCGGTGGAGAGGAATGGTTTTCGTTTCAGGTTGTAGATTGGAGAGCTGGTGAGGGCGGCCGAAAGAATTGCAGCGCCGACGTCGTCTACGAACGTGGCGGATTCGGGGACGGTGGAGTGCCAGCTTAACTGTTGGGCGCAGAGGTCGGGACGGGCTCCGATGGTGTCGATGCAGACGCCGGCGAGTGGGGGTTGGAGGCGTTTGGCGTATTCGAGGTAGTGGAAGAAGCCGTAGCACTCGTAGGCGTGGACGAGGCGGATGGTGCGCTTGGGGCGCGGGAGCTGGCCGGATGTGATGAGGGCGGAGAGGGCGGTGGCGATCTCTACGCAGGCCGCGCCGCCTGAGGCATTGTCGAGTGCGCCGGGTTCGGAGGAGTGGGCGATGGCCCAGATTTCCTGGTCGGATTGGCCGGGGATTAGGCCGCTGATGACGTCGTGGGCACCGGCGTAACGCTGGGCGTCGATGTGGGCGTGGAGGATTATTTTTTCGTAGTCGCGCGATAGCTGGCGGAGTTCGTCGCCTTGTGATGCGGAGATGCTGAAGCCGACGAGCGGGGAAGCGGCGTCCCAGAGGTCGAGGCCGCCCCAGCCGAATTTGGTCCAGGCGACGGCGTCCGGGCAATCGGCGATAGGTTGGTCGGAGAGGACGCCTGCGGCACCGGCGGCGCAGAAACGGGTGCGGTTGGTCCAGACGTTCAGGCGGGTGAGGACTAGTTTTCCCGAGAGTGCGCCGGGGCGGAGGGCGGAGAGTTCGGTCTCGGAGTCGATGACTACCAGTTGCGCGGTGAGGCCTTCCTTGGGTGTTGCGGCGGACCATTGGATGATGTGCCAGGGGCATTGCTGGAAATCGGCGATGCGGCGCGGGGTTGGGTGGAGGAGGTCGAGGGTGGCGGTGCGGACGTCGAGGGCTTCGGGGATGATCCATTTGCCGTTGCCGCGGAGGCCGCCGGTGGGGATGGTGTAGCGTTCGGTTTCTGCTCCGGCCCTGGTGTAGGCGCTGGTGAGGGTTTGGCTGGTTTGGTGGAACTGGTCGAAGGAGTTCCAGCGATCGTGGGCGACGATGTCGCGGAGCGTTTGCATCAGGCGGATGGGGTTGATGCTGGAAATGATCCCAGGCAGCTTTGTGCGACAAAAGGCTGAAAGGCTGGGAGGGGTTTGCGGCCACTCGTTCTCCGTGGGCATGCCTGTTTATATCGCATTGGCAACCGGATGCACGTTGGAACGTCTGGCGTTTCCAAAGATGTCGAGGAACGGGTAGGATTACATCGAATGTTGCATTCAGAGCGAAAGAAAGAACTGCCAGTGGATGTTGAGAAAGCGATCGCTTCTCAACTGGAGGTGCTGCAGGGGCTGCGCGGCTACGTTGAGAAGCAGTTGGGGATTTTGCTGCCGATGGACAAGGCGTGGCAGCCGACGGATTATTTGCCGGATTTGACGGCTGAGGACTGGCAGGACCAAATCTCGGTGTTTCGCGCGGGGGCGCAGGGTCTTTCGGATGAAGTGCTGGTGGTGCTGGTTGGGGACATGGTGACGGAAGAGGCGCTACCGAGTTATGCCGTTTCGCTGAATTTGATTGCGCGGGATTATTCGGGGAGCAGCGACGATCCGTGGGCGAAGTGGTCGCGGGGATGGACGGCCGAGGAGAATCGGCATGGGGATTTGCTTAATGCATATCTGCGGCTGACGGGGCGGGTGGATATGCGATCGGTGGAATACACCGTGCATCACCTGATCGCGGAGGGATTTAATCCGCGGGCGTTTCCGGATCTTTACGCAGGCTTAATTTATCCGGCGTTTCAGGAGCGGGCTACGAAGATTTCGCATGCGAACGTTGCGAAGCTGGCGGCTGGCGAAGGCGATCCGGCGCTGGCGAAAATCTGCCAGAAGATCGCCGGGGATGAATCGCGGCATGAATCGTTTTATACGAAACTGGTAGGACAGGTTTTGCAGCAGGATCCGGAGCGGGGGCTGCTGACGTTCTTCACGATGATGAAGAAGGTGATCTCGATGCCGGGGAAGCTGATGTATGACGGGAAGGACCCGGATCTGTTCGATCATTTTGCAATCGTGGCGCAGAAGCTGGGGGTTTATACGGTGCAGGATTATGCGGAGATTGTGGGGCATCTGGTGAAGACGTGGGGCGTGGAGAAGCTGTCGGTTTCGGGGAAGGCCGCGAAGGCGCAGCAGTATTTGTGCAGCCATGCGGACCGGTGCGGGAACCTGGTTGCTTATGCCGGGGAGGCGCTGGCGGCGCAGCCGAAGGTTAGCTTTAGCTGGATTTACGACCGGCTGGCGTAAGACACGCGCCTGGCTTGGCGTTGCGGCTCACCGCGAGCGCGGAAACATTCCATTTTCTTGGGGTTGGATTACTATTGCGATATGAATACTCGACGGCGTCCGCGAGAGGCCGATTTTGCACGGGTGCAGGCGCATTATGATTTGAGCGATCAATTCTTTGCGCTGTTTCTTGATCCGTCGATGACTTACTCGTGCGCGTATTTCAAGACGCCGGGGATGTCGTTGGCGGAGGCGCAGATGGCGAAGATCGATCTTTCGCTGGGGAAATGCGATCTGAAACCCGGGCAGCGATTGCTGGATATTGGATGCGGGTGGGGCGCTACGGCGCGGCGGGCGGTTGAACGATATGGGGTGAAGGTTACCGGGCTGACGCTGAGCAAGAACCAGTGCGAGCACGATCAGCGGCTTACGGCGGACAATGCGAATTTTGATTTTCGATTGCAGGGGTGGGAGTCGTTTGAGGAGAAGGTGGACCGGATTGTTTCGATCGGGGCGTTCGAGCATTTTGGGCGGACGAAATACGCTTCGTTTTTCAAGAAGTGCCGGGAGATTCTGCCGGCGGATGGCGTGTTGATGCTGCATACGATCACGCATGGGAAGCCGAATTATGACTGGGAGTTTTTGCGGTTCGTGCACTTTATCGCGACGGAGATTTTTCCGGGCGGGGATGTGCCGCCGCCGGAGATGGTGATTGGGGAGGCGCGGGCGGCGGGGTTTGATATTGTGCACGTGGAGAGTTTGCGGCCGCACTATGCGCGGACGCTGGATCATTGGGCTACTAATCTGGAGGCGGCGCATACGGAGGCCGCGGCGATTTCAGGGGAGGAGACTTACCAGACTTATATGAAGTATTTGAAGGGGTGTGCGGATCTTTTCCGCAATGGGGAGACGAACGTGCACCAGTTTACGCTGAAGGTTATTTGAGCGCATCGCGCTTTTTCATGAGTGCGACGATTTCGCTGACGTATTTTTCGGCGGCGACGCGGCCCATGTGGACTTCGTCGGTGTAGCCTTCAGGGCGCGGGGTTGCGTAGTTGGGGTAGACTTCCGCGCCGGCGGCTTCTAGATTTTTCAGGAGCGCGTTGTATCTATCGGCGGTGCCGGGGCGTTTGATTTCTATTTCTGTTTCGAGAAATTTCTGTAGATCAGGGGAGACGGGGGGATCTAAAATGACGAAACGGACGCCGGTGGCTTTGAGGGATTGGACGGCGGCGATCAGCTTCCTTTCGGCGTCCTCGGTTACTTCGACGTCGCCGTAGGCAGCGAGTTGGAATCCATTCAGCGCGTTCACCGGCTTGTCGTTGGCCATGTAGCCCATTTCGTTGTAGTCGATGGGCGTGTAGTGGAACAGCTCGCCGAGCATTTGTTGGCGGGAGACGGGGTTGGGGAGACTTTCCCAGAGGGCTTCGATGCTGTTGTGGGCGCAGACGGAGGGCATAGCGTAGCGGGTGAAGACATCGCGGAGGCCGGGGAAGGTGAAGCCTCGGGCCATCGGGTGGTAGAAGAGTTGGAGGTTGTCCTGGGCGT
>JBBRHH010000015.1:0-24238 GCA_038222915.1 Tepidisphaerales bacterium | reverse complement strand
GGGGCCGGATTTGGGGAGGTCGGTGTTGGTGAAATCGGCGAGGTCGTTGGCGGTACGGGGAGATTCGGTGACTTCGAAATTTGGGGCGAGGGCGGCGGTGAGGGATTCGATGGTGAAGTTGGAGAGGCCGCCGATGAGGCGGTGGGTGGGGAGGATGAGGAGGCCGGGGTCTTGCATGCCGACGAGTGCGAAGAGGCAGAAGTTGGCGGGGTGGTTTGGCGGGAGCGGGCCGCCGTGCTGGGCTTCGAGGTCGGCCTGGTATTGGAGGGCGGTGGTGTAGCGGTGGTGGCCGTCGGCGATGTAGATCGGGTTGTGGCCGAAGGAGTCGATGACCTGGTTTTCGACTTCGGCGTCGATGACGCTCCAGAGGTCGTGCTTTACTTCGCCGATGTGGCCGGAGAGTTCTGGTTTGGCGAGGTTGTGGTAGAGGAGATTGTTGACGTGATTGTGGGGGTCGGAGAAGAGGCCGAAGATTGGGGAGAGCTGCATCTGGGTGGCCTTCATGAGGGCAAGGCGATCTGCGATGGCTTCCTTGTAGGTTTTTTCGTGGGGGACGACGTGGCCGGCGCCGAAGGGGGAGAGTCGGACGAGTGCGAAGAAGCCGCGGCGGTGGACGGTGCGCTGGCCATGGGCGAAGGTTTGGGAGTAGGGGTAGAAGGCGGGGCGGTGGTCCTGGATGAGGATCCCGGAATTGAGCCAGGCGCGGAGGGTGATGGCGGCGCCCGCGTAGGCGCTTTCGGGGCCGAGTTGTTTCTGGACGGGGTGGGGGAAATCGATGGTGACGATGTTGTGCGGGTCGCCGGCCTGGAGGGCGGCTTTGTCGGAGGCGCTCAGGACGTCGTAGGGCGGGGCGATGACTTTTGTGAAATCCAGATCGGAGCGGCGGGCGTAGCGGATGGCGGAGAAAGGGCGGAGGTTGGGCATGGCGGGAGGATACGGTGGAGGGGGGAAAGTTCAAATGACGAGATTAAACGTGGGTTGGTCAAGGAAACGACGTTGGGATGCCTTCGGGGGATGGTCGATATACAATGGGAGGACAATGGCCACGAAACCCAGCAAGAGCAGAGCGGAGTTTGATATCATCGAGCCTACGGGCAAGCGGGTGGTTGTCCGTAAGGATGACAACAAGCGGGAAACGCGGAGTGGGATTGTTTTGCCGGATAGTCATGAGATTCCGGTGATTACGGGACGGGTTATTGCCGTAAGCAAGGCGATTGAGAATGACGAGGATGAGACGATCAAGCAGTATGACAAGGTTTTGTTTGATCCGCGTGAGGCTATTCCTGTGGAATTGGAACATGACAACCGTTTGTTCGTAGTACACATAGATCGGGTGCTGGCGATATTCAGGCGGTCGGATAAGCCGGCCGCATCGGACAAGTCGGCCGAGGCTGGGGAAGCTTCGGACGACGTTTAGACCTTCTTTGGAAAGTTGTTATGTCGAAGAAAGTTGTATTGGTTGGGCATTGCGGGCCGGATAGCAGTTATCTTCGGCTTGCCGTTAAGCGTGCGGATTCGGCCGTGGTGATTGGGGCGGCGGACGAGCGCAAGGAACTGGACGAACACCTTGCGGTCGGGGTTGAGTTGCTTCTGCTCAACCGTGAACTGGGCTGGGGCTTTGATGATCTAACTGGGGTGGAATTGGTGCGTGAACTTCGAACGAAGCATCCGAATCTGAAGGTAATGTTGGTTACGAATTATGAGGCGGTGCAGGCCGAGGCGATTGCGAACGGGGCGCTGCCGGGGTTTGGCAAGCGGGAGCTTGGATCGGCGCGGGTGACGCAGTTGTTGGCGGATGCGCTTAAGGCTGAACAGCCGGCGTGATGGGTGTCGTCGCGGCGGTGCCTGGGGGGATTTTTCCGTCTACGTGCCAGAGGAATGCCATTATTTGGAGCAGGCGCGGCGACAGGAGGACGCGGAGAATGCCGCGCACGATTGGGCGGCCGATGAGGATGCCGGTGAACATGCCTATCGCTTCGAGAGATGCGAAGAGGGCGATGGGGGCCGTCATCCAGTGAATGGGATCGGGCGGGGTGCTTAGTTTCCACATCAGGTGAACAATGGCGCCGATTGCGAAGGGGAGTAGCAGCGCAATGAAATGCGATCGGCGGCGGAGATGCCATAGGAAGACGGCGAGTCCAGCGCCCACTACGACACCTATCAGCGGGGAGATGGTGGCGAGGATGCGTCTTTCGGTGCGCAGATTTTCTTCACGCTCGTACGCAGCGACGTCATGGCTGTTGGTGATCAAATCCTGGGATGACGGGGTGCCGTCGGGCGACGGGATGCCCTCTCGGCGGACGCGCATGGCATCTTCGATGTAGTTGTAGCTGATCGCACCCATGCCCATGCAGGCCATTCCGAAGAAGTAGAGGAGAAATAAGATCCAGACTACGACGAGGAAGATGGATCTGCGGTGTTGCGCTACGTTGCCAGCAACGGTGGTGTGTCCGGCCGGGAGGAATTTGCCGCATTCGGGACATCGGACGATGAGGATGCCGAGGCGTTCGTCGCGGGTGACGACCTGGCCGTGGAGGTTGTAGCCGCAGTGGTCGCAGAAGGTGTCCGTCTGGATGTAGGAGATGGGCGCGGCTGATGTCGGAGCGGAGGGTTCTGGCATCATTCGACCGTTAAGCCAAAGCGGAGGGAGATGCGACGCTGGAGGGGGGCGAAGATCAATCGATCAGCGAGTATACCCAATAACACCATGACGATCATGACGGCGATGACCTGGGCGACGTCGGAGACGTTGCGGCCTTGTTCGAGGAGGTAGCCGAGGCCGTGGTTTGGGACGGCGATGAAGACGAATTCAGCGCCCATGAGGGAACGCCATGCGAAGGAGAAGCCCTGGCGGAGGCTGCTGGCTAGCGCGGGAAGGCTGGCGGGAAGGAGGACGTAGCGATAGAGACGCCAGCCGCGTGCGCCGAGCATGAGGCCGGCGCGTTGGTAGAGGGGTGGAATGGCGCGGAGGCCGTCGCGGAGGGAGATGGCGACGGCGAAGAAGCTGCCCATGACCAGGACGAAGAGGACGCCGCGTTCGTTGATGCCGAACGCGAGGATGGCGAGAGGAACCCAGCAGACGCTGGGGAGCGTTTGCATGCCGAGGAAGAGGGGTCCGAGGAATTTGTCGAGTTCGATCCAGCGCCACATGGCCAGGCCCAGGGTTGCGCCGAGGGTGATGCTGAGGGCGAAGCCGCCGAGGAGGCGGATGCCGCTGACGAGTGGGGCGTGGATCAACGGACTGAGATACCAGGCGTGGAGACGGATGCCTTCCATGGCGGCGCGCGGCCAGCCGCGGTGGATCGGATCTCCGAAGGCGGTTGGGAAATTCAGGAGGCCCAGGAAGGCGTCGAGGAGGTGACTTGGGGCGGGGAAGATCCAGGGCTTCCAGCCGATGAACCTATATGCCATCTCCCAGGTTAACAGAATGAGAACCCAGATCATCAGCCGTTTCAGGCTTCCAGTAATCGCCGGCCATCTGGGCGTTGACACGATTGACCTCGTCTTCGATTTCCCTACGAACCAAGTGCACCATCTGCGTGATGTCGGGACTGTCGAAGTCACGCGGGTGCGGAAGAGTTACTTTGACTTCGCGCCGAATCCGTCCGGGATGGGCGTGAAGAATGACAATGCGGTCTGCGAGACGAACGGCCTCGCCGACGGAGTGAGTGACGAACAGGATTGTCTTGTGGGTCTGGCACCAGATGGACTGTAACTGCTCGTGCAGGAGGGTGCGGGTCTGGGCGTCGAGCGCGGCGAAAGGTTCGTCCATGAGGAGGACGGCCGGGTCCATGACGAGGGCCCGGGCGATGGCCACGCGCTGGCGCATGCCGCCGGAGAGTTCGTGGACTAGCTTGCCGGCGCTCTGGGAGAGGTGGACCATTTGCAGGGCGGCGGCGACGCGGTCGCGGCGTTCGCTCTTGTGGACGTTGGCCATCTTGAGGCCGAAGGCGATGTTTTGTTCGGCGGTGAGCCAGGGGAAGAGGCCGTGGTCCTGGAAGACCATGGCGCGGTCGGGGCCTGGGGCGCTGATTGGCCGGCCGTCCAGCATGGCCTTGCCGGAGTCGGGCTTGATCATGCCGGCGGCGACATTGAGCAGCGTGCTTTTGCCGCAGCCGCTGGGGCCGACGACGACGACGAACTCGCCGCTTTTTACGGTCAGGCTCACGTCGCTGAGGGCCTTGGCGAGGGAGCCGTTGAAATTCTTATGGATGTTTGAAAGGGTCAGCTCTCCGCGCGGGGCTGTTTTTGGGGCGCTTGTAAGGCGCGGCAGAGTGGTGGTGAAATCGGCGACACTCATGATGCGTTCTCCGAGAGTGTTGGGTTTGATTTGGTGGGGCGCGTAGCTGGCTGTTGGAGGACGGGTTGAATGAGGCCTTCAACCCGGGTGGGGACGAGGGAGAACTCGAGGTCGTAAGCCCACTGGGATTGGACGCGGAAGGTGGATTCGGAGGCGTCGTTGGCGAAGGTGACGTTTTTGATGGCGGCGGCCATGACGCCTGGGGGGAGTTTTTTGCCGTTTAGTTTTAACAGAGCGCGCTCGAGGTCGGGGATGTATTTGGCCGGCTCGTCGCGGAGTCGCTGGGTCCAGTTGCGATGGACATTTAAGACTGAGGCGACGATGTCGGGGTGCTTTTCGAGGAACTCGGGAGTGGTGACGACGACGGTGAGATTGAATTGGCCGTCGGGCCAGAGGTCGCTTTCGCGGGCGATGAGGGTTGCGCCGGTCTCTGCGATGAGGCGCGAGCCCCAGGGTTCGGGGGCCCAGGAGGCGTCGATCTGCTTGCGCTGCATCAGGGCGCTCTGCTCGGTGTTGGAGATGGGGAGGACGTTGCCGAGCTTTTCCTGGCCGAGGACGCTGGTGAGATAGTGGCGGGCGGAGATGTCCTGGGTGTTGCCCAACTGCGGCGTGGCGAGTTGTTTGTCTCGGAGGTCGGCGAGGGAATGGATGCCGGAGTCTTTGCGGGCGACGATGAGGACGCCGTTGTTGGCCGCTCCAGCGATGACGCGGATGCCGCGGCCACGGGTGCGGGCATGTGCGGCGAGGGCGGGGCCGGGGCCGACGTAGCCGATGTCGATTTCACCGGCGAGGAGGGCTTCGATCAGGGAGGGGCCGGCGTTGTAAACGCTGGGGACGAGGTGCTTGCCGGGGCCGATGGCCTGTTGAAATTCGCCGGATTCGACGCCGAGGACGGCCTGGGCGTGGGTGAGGTTGCCGAAATAGCCGATGCGGACTTCGCTATTTCGCGCTTCGTTGTTGTTGCAGCCGCAACCGATGAGCGCGGCAGAAAGGAGGAGGATGAAAACCGGGCGAATTTGCACGCGGAGAGAATATATACTTCTCCTGTAGGAAATCAAGGCGTTAGGAGCCTCTGGAGGGAATCGCGTCGATGTGCGGACTGTTGTTCACATGACGGTTGTGTGGCGGTAACTCCTTTGAACGACCCCTTTGGCCTGAATAGAGTAAGCGTTATGACTTTGAAACAATTGACGTTGAAAATGATGATTTTGCTCGGCGTTTTCTTCTTCGCTTGTGGGGGAGTGGTTCTGGCGGCGGATGCACCTGGGAAGGCACCGGAGTTTGAAGCGGATGGGTGGATCAACACGGAGAAGCCGATCTCGATCAAGGACCTGAAGGGGCAGGTGGTGGTGATCGACTTCTGGACGTATTGCTGCATCAACTGCATGCATGTGTTTCCGGATCTGGCGTTTCTGGAACAGAAGTACAAGGACCAGCCAGTGGTGGTGATTGGCGTGCACTCCGGGAAGTTCAACCAGGAGAAGGACGCGCAAAATATCAAGCAGGCGGTGCTGCGGCATAACATTTCGCATCCGGTGGCGGTCGATAGTGATTACAACATTTGGAATGCATTCGACGTGCATGCGTGGCCAACCGTGGTGGTGATCGATTCGGAAGGGAATGTGGTGGGGAAGCTTTCGGGCGAGGGGCATCGCGATCAGTTGGACAAGGGAGTCGCGGCGCTGCTGGAGGAGGGGAAGAAGAACAAGACACTTGGAAAACATCTGACTTTTAAGACAGAGCGGGAGAGCTTCAAATCGGGTGTGCTGGAATTTCCGGGCAAGGTGCTGGCGGATGCCGCGGGCAAGCGATTGTTTATCGCGGACACAAATCACAATCGGGTGCTGGTGGCCGATCTGGACGGAAAGGTGAGCACTGTTGTTGGGGATGGGAAAATTGGCTTGAAGGATGGAGCGTTTCGCGACGCCGAGTTTCATCAGCCGCAGGGGATGTGTCTTTCGGAGGATGGGCAAACGCTTTATGTGACCGACACGGAGAACCACGCGCTGCGGGCGATTGACCTGGCGAAGAAGACGGTGGCGACGCTGGCCGGGACGGGCGAGCAGTCGCAGAAGCGGGAGGTGAATGGGGATGGAGCGGTGACGATGCTGAGCTCGCCGTGGGATGTGGTGCGGGTGGGGAAGGTGCTTTACATGGCGATGGCCGGGACGCATCAGATTTGGACGTACGATCCTGGAACGAAGAAGGTGGCGGTGTTCGCAGGGACGGGGCGCGAGAGCCGGATTGATAATCCGGTGTCGCGGGCCGCGTTTGCCCAGCCTTCGGGGTTGAGCACGGATGGAACAACGTTGTACGTGGCGGATTCGGAGGTTTCTTCGATTCGGGCGGTGACGCTCGGGGCAAGCGCGACGGTTTCGACGGTTGCCGGGAGTGGGAATTTATTTGGATTTGGAACAAAGGATGGTAAAGGGCCGGACGCTTTGTTTCAGCATCCGCTGGGCGTGGCGCTCGATGGGGATACGCTTTTCGTGGCGGATACTTTTAACCGGGTGATTCGGAAGATTGATTTGAAGGCCAATGTGGTTTCGACCTGGCTGGGTTCGGGGAAGAGTGAGCCGGGGACAGCGGAAGACATCGGCTTTTATGAGCCAGGTGGCTTGTCGGTGGGTGGCCGCGTTCTTTATATCGCAGATACGAACCACCATCGGATTGTGGCGGTGGACATTGCGACCAAGAAGGTGCGGGTTCTGGATGTGACTCTTCCTGCGAAGTAGTTGGACATTCGTGCTAAGCTTGCTGGCGGTGGGCGACCTGTTGCCGTTCGCGATAGCGTATGCTCAAGAGAGAAAACCGACGGCCAATATGCCTCACAGTTCTGACAATCTCGAAGACCAGGGTGTTGATTCTGACGCGGCCGCGCCCATTGTTGAAGAAGACGAGGACCTTGAGCACTTTCAGTTTAAGCCGAGCAAGACGCTTACGCGGCGCATCGATCAGTATCTGACGGATCGGATTCCGTATCTGTCGCGGGCGGCGGTGCAGCGACTGATTGACGAAGGGCTCGTGAAGGTCAACGGCAAGCCTACGAAGTCGAGCTACAAGCCAAAGTCGGGTGATCAGATCGACATGGTTGCGCCGCCGGAGCCGACCAACGAAATCATTCCAGAGCCGATCCCGCTTGAGATTGTCTATGAAGACGAGCACTTCATGGCCATCAACAAGCAGACGAACCTGATGGTTCACCCCGCCCGCGGCGTCTGGACGGGGACGCTGGTCAACGCGCTGGTGTATTACGGCCAGAAGTGGTCGACGCTCAACGGGAACTGGCGGCCGGGCATCCTGCATCGTCTTGATCGCAACACGACTGGGATCATGCTCGTTGCCAAGAGCGATGAGGCGCATTGGCGGATTGCGCGGCAATTTGAAAACCGGACGATTCAGAAAACGTATCTCGCGGTGATCGAGGGCGTGCCGCAATTCTCGGCCGACGTGATTGATCTTCCGATCGGGCGGGATCGGTACCAGCGGGAGAGGCAGGCGATTCGGAAGATCGAGAATGGCGGCCGAAATGCCATCACGCGTTACGATGTTCTGGAGACTTTTCTGTATCCAAAAACAGCCGTTGATGGGGGACCAAAGCCGAAAAAATATTCATTCGTGAAGCTGACGCCGAAAACGGGCCGCACCCATCAGCTTCGGGTGCACATGCTGGCGATTGGGCATCCGATGGTGGGGGACAATATGTATACGGGGCAATACTTTGATGCCGGAGACGTTCACTTCACCCGCCAGGCGCTGCATGCGGCCGAGATTACCTTTACGCACCCCGGTACGCTCGAACCGATCACCCTGGCCGCCCCGCTTCCGCCGGATATCAATGCGCTATTAAATGTGCTCAGGGGGGACGTCGAGAACGCTGATCCGAGTTCTATGCCCTGAAATGCCCGTTTTTATTGGAACCATCCCGATTTCCGGTCGTAACTGCCCTAATCGCCGCACGATTTTCGTTGGGTGCATTAACCCTCGCGGCAGTTGCGGGTATAATAAGAACTGATCGAATCGTTCAATCGCAAAGGGACCATACTATGTTGTACAGCCTCACTCCTACGCTTGCTCTCGGAATGCCGGGTCTGGGCGAATGGATCGTCATCGGCGTGATCGCCGTTCTCCTTTTCGGCAAGCGCCTCCCCGAAGTCGGCAAGAGCCTTGGCAAAGGAATCGTCGAGTTCAAGAAGGGTCTGCGCGGGATTGAGGATGATGTGGATGTTCAGTCCACCGCCTCAGCGATTCAGTCCAATCCGACATTGCCCGCTCCTCACCGGTTTGATCCGCACACCGGCAAGCCGCTCAGCGGCCCGGAAACTGTTTCGGTCGAAGCCCAGCGATTTGACCCGTATACCGGCAAGCCGGTCGATCAGGTTGATTCGCACCATGTCGATTCGGTCATTCACGATCAACCGGCCTGATTGCGGGTGAGAAAAAATAAAATTGGTCAAAGACCCACGGACTTGTGCCGTGGGTCTTTTGTTGCAATTGGATCAGTGTTTGTGGCGGCGGAAGATGAGGACGTAGGCGAGAACGGCGGCGGCGTTGAAGAGGGTTAACAGCCCGATCTTGCCCAGGGTTTCGCGTAATGGGTCGGGGAGTGCGGCGAAGGGGGCGTTGATCCATTCGAGAGGACGCAGGTAGAAGGGGAGTTTGTTCTGATGGTAGTGGGCTTCGGCTTCCGCGAGGCTGGATTGAATCTGGGTGCGGGGATCGGCCTCTGGCTCGGGTTCTGGGAGCGGCGCGGTCAGCGCGGCGCGCTCGGCGAGCGTGTCGAGATCTTCCTGGGCGACCGTGGGAGCGAGGGATGCCGACGATGGGGCGGGTTGAAGGGCTTGTTGGAGAGCTGTTGTTGATGCTGCAATGATGGCAGCGGCTGGGTCGGTTGCTGTTTCGGCGATCGGGTCTGGCGGGGTGGATTGATCTTCTGCCGGAGCAGGTTGCTCGGACTTGGGGCTGGTCAGATCGTCAAAGAGGGCATCGAGCTGGGCGTTGATGTCGGGGTCAACGTTTGGCGTCGCGGCGATGGCGGATTGGCGGGCGACGTCGGTGGCGGGTTCTTCGACGTGATTGATTTGGGTCGCGCGTGGTGCCGTGTCGGCGCCCGCGCCGGGATTGCGATCGACGTCGTTGCTGGCGAGCATGCGGTCGATTTCGTCGCCGGCGAGTTGCGATAACAGATCGTCCGCGCTGGGCGAAGCGCCCACCGTGGCAGCGTCTAGAGGATCGGGCAGGTCCAGGGTGGCCTGTCCCATTGGCGACTCCTTCAAAAACAGTGTCTGGTGCCCTTATCGGACGACTGTCGGGGCATCATAACCGCCGATGTGAATCATTTGAAAGAAGCGGGTTCGCTCCCATAATCTCGTGTTACGTGGTTAGGCGCATACATGTTCCCGAACTTCATTCCGGAGAGGTGTCGCTGGATGCGGCGCAGTCGCACCATGCGCGCGATGTGTTGCGGCTGGCGGTGGGGGATGTGGTGGAGTTGTTTGATGATGCAGGGAAGCTGGCGGCCGGGGAGATTCTTTCGACGCATCCGGTGCTGACGGTGCGGGCGGGGGTTGTGATGGCGGCGGAGCTTGGCGGGCTGCGCTGGACGATCGCGTCGGCCGTGCCGAAGGGGCCGCGGGTGGACTGGATGATTGAAAAGCTTGCGGAGCTCGGGACGGATGTTTTCATTCCGCTGGCGGCGGCACGAAGCGTGGTGTTGCCGGAGGGGACGGGGAAGCGGCAGCGGTGGGAGAGGCTGGCTGCCGAGGCTTCAAAACAATCGCGGCGGCGCGGGGTGATGAAGATATATCCGCTGACGGGCGTGGCGGAAGTGGTCGCGGAGATCGGCGCGGATGGGCCGGGGTTTTATTTTTCAACGGCGGCGGGGGCGCGGCCGGCGGGCGCGGTGGTGTCGGAGCTGATTGAACGGGCGGTTTCGCGGGTGACGTTGTTCGTTGGGCCCGAGGGTGGATGGTCGGAGAAGGAAGTGGAGGCGTTTGATCGGGCAGGCTTGACGGGTGTGGCGCTTGGCGCGACGATCCTCCGCGTGGAGACCGCGGCATTGTGTGCGGCTTGTCTGATGGCGGCCGTGGTCGCACCGGGCAAGGTATGAGGGCCAGTATGAATGGCGGCGCGGTGTTTGCGGAGAGTGTGAGTTTGTGAGCGAGCCAAACGATCCTTATCAACCGCCGGGGCCGAACATCGATTACAGGCAGGCGGCCGATCCGTTTGGGCAGTTACGAGCGCCCGGGCGGCGGTCGAGCCTGTTGCTGGCCGTACTCGGCGGACTGTTCATGTTTGGCGGGCTATGTGTCGGGTTGGCGTCAACAGTACCCATTGAGCAATTTCATCTGCCGGCGGATCAGGTGGCGCGGATTCGTGATCTTGAACAACAGTCGGGCACTTCATTTTCGAAGTTGATACTCGGAATGGGCGTCGCGGGCGCGGTGGTGGGGGCGATTCTTTTTGCGCTGGCAGCGTTGGTCTGGCGGGGAAGCAAGACGGCGGCGATTGTGTCCATCGTGCTGTGTTCGGGGTTGCTGTTGTTCCTGGTGCTGATGGTGGTGTCGAGTTTGGCCCAGGGCGGGCTGATCGGGGCGATTGTCCCGATCATTGCGCTTGTGTTACTGGGATTGGCGGTGGCCTGGCTGGTGGATGCGGTGAAGGCGAGGCCGCAGTTGGAGGCGGCGCGGGCGCGGGTTCAGGTGAAATACGTGCAGCAGTTTCAGCGGCAGCAGGCGCCTGAGGGCGCGGGGTATGGTGCGCAGGTGCGTTCGGAGTTGAAGGAGGGGGAGATGAGCAGGGTGGCTGGCGATCCGCCGCCGCTGCCGTTTGAGAGTTCGAAGGAGGACACGGATGTTTGAGAGAAGTGATTACCATTTTGGGTTCGAACGTCGATAATGAGGGCAATGGCCGGTAAAGAGAAAAAGGCCGCGGTTGTTCAAGAGCAGGCGGAGATTCCGAAGGCTCCGCCGGGAAGCGTGCGCGAGGATTACCTGGCGGTAAGCCGTGCGTACGTGCGGTGGTGCCTGGGGATGCTGTTGTGGGCGCTCTTGTGCGTTGCTTATTTTGTCATGACCGGCAATGGGGTGATGATCGCAATCAGCCTGTCGCTTGGGGTGCTGACGGTGCTGATGATCATCCTGCCGGCGATTATTTTCGGCGGGGAAACGTGGCACAAACGCCTGGGATGGATCACAATTTTGCTGTCGATGTCCTGCGTTTTGTTTTTGTATCCGGCGATTGGGTTTGTATGGGGGGTGGTGGGGCGGGCGCGGCTGGGTAGTTATTCGCATCGGCCGTATTTAACGGACGTTGTGCACCTGGTGCTGGGGGTGCTGGCGCTGGGGCTGTATGCGATGACGGTGCATTTGGCGCGAAAGGCGGGCCGGTTGGTGAACCGACTGGCGAAGGGGGAGTACGGGGAGGTGGAGATCAAGGTGGGGACGTTGCGAAAGTGATGGGGGACGCAAGCTGTTGGCCATTCCTGTCGATCAAGTCGATTGAGTGTGGGTTTATTTACACAGGAGTTGATGATGCAAAAGCGACAGACCAGCCGCAAGACACGGATCTATTTTCTGACATTTGGGTTTGTCGGCGTGACAGCCCTTATTCTGGTCATGTTCCAGTAAATGTTCTGGCCCGGGCCCGGGCAATTGACAACTTGGCTGTGAAGCGGTCTCATCGGGGTTACGCGGTTTTGACTCGTGTAATCTTTCGGAGGAACCTTCATGGCGCGGGCTGTTACTTTGTTTACCGGGCAGTGGGCCGATCTATCCTTTGACACTGTCTGCGCCAAGGCGAAGAGCTTTGGGTACGACGGCATTGAACTGGCGACGTGGGGCGACCACTTCGAAGTCGACAAGGCGCTGAAGGATGCCAACTACTGCAAGGGGCGGTGGGAAATTCTGCGCGGGCATGGGCTGACCAACTTTGCCATGTCAGCGCACCTGGTGGGGCAGGCGATCTGCGACAATATTGACGAGCGGCACAAGAGCATTCTGCCGCCCGAAGTGTGGGGCGACGGCGACCCTGAGGGCGTGCGCAAGCGCGCTGCTCAGCGGCTGATTGATACCGCGAAAGCGGCGCGGAAACTTCGCGACGCGGCCCCGGAGAAGATTGCATTTCCGGCCGTCGTGAACGGGTTTACCGGGTCGAGCATCTGGCATTCGATCTATGCGTTCCCGCCAACGGATCAGGCTTACTGGCAGCGCGGGTTCGACGATTTTGCGCGCCGGTTCAAGCCGATCATGGATGAATTCGACAAGGTCGACGTGAACTTCGGCCTCGAGGTGCATCCAACGGAGATCGCGTTTGATACGGCCTCGGCGCAACGGGCCCTTGAAGCGATCGGCGGGCACAAGCGGTTTGGGTTTAACTACGATCCGTCACACCTGGGCTATCAGGGCGTGGATTACGTCAAGTTTATCCGCACGTTCAAAGACCGTATTTATCACGTCCACATGAAGGATGCGTGGTGGGGACATGGCGACGGGACGGTTGGCGTATTTGGCGGCCATGTGACGTTCGCCGATGCACGGCGGTATTGGGATTTCCGCTCGCTTGGGCACGGCGATGTGAACTTCGAAGAGATCATCGTGGCACTCAATGATATTGGTTATCAGGGGCCGCTCAGCGTGGAGTGGGAAGACAGCCGGATGGACCGGGAACACGGCGCGGCCGAGTCAGCTGAGTTTGTGAAGAAGATCAACTTCAAGCCGTCGGCGATCGCGTTTGATGCGCAGTTCGATCGGTAAGATTCTTTTTCGATCGATGAAATACCAAAGCACACCAGAATTTCTGGTGTGCTTTTTTTACACCATGTGCACGTCGAGTTTTCCCTGGCGCTGGCCTCGACGGGAGAGGGCCAGCTCGTGGGCTTGTTCGTAATGCTTGATGAGTGCAGACCAATCAAACCTGTCGCTGAGGCGCTCGACGTTGTTGCGCAGCTCAATGCGCTGGCGGCGGGTCATCTGCGTGAAATCGTAGAGGTAGTCGGTGAGATTCTGGGTGGTTTCGTCGAAGGAGCGCGTGCTGCGATTGAGGACGCAGATGCCGCGATTGGCACAATCAGGGAGATCGCGTTCGACGTAGGCTCCGAAGCCGCTGAGATCTGTGGTGACGGCGGGCAGGCCGAGCGCAACACTTTCCATGGGTGTGTAGCCCCACGGTTCGTAGTAGCTGGGGAAGACGCCCATGTGGCAGCCGCGGACAAACTGCTCGTAGTCCATGTGGAGCAGGGGGCTGGTGGCGGTGACGAACTCAGGGTGGAAGACGACTTTCACCGGATCATCGGCGTGGTTGAAGAGGCCGCGATGGCGGAGGTGGCGGAGGATGGCGTCGTTGGCGTCGTCGTGAAGGTCATGGGTCACGATCGTGGGTGGGCGGTTGCTGCGCCAGGCGTGCTGGGCACGCTTCAGGCGCACCTGTGCGTCGTCGGAGAGCAACTCGGCGTAGGTGGGCATGCGGCCGGCGGCGGCGGCTTCGAAAAGCTTTCGCCCCATCTGCTGCTCGATGGAGTCGCAGGTGCGGCGGAGGTCTTCGAACATCGACTGATTCTGCAGGACGCCGACGTTGATGTTACGGGTGGGCGCGCGGGTGACGATGAATGCGACAACGGTGCGCTTCTGAGGGGCGTTGCGCAGGCGCCAACTGAGGCGATGGAGCGCCTCGATGAACATGTCCATGCCTTTGTTGCGGTATTCGTAGCGGCCGCTGGTGAAGAGGTAGAGCGTCTTGTCGAGGTCGAAAATGTAACTGGGAAAGAAGTGGCCCATCACGAAGCGATGAATCTGCTCTTTGTAGCGCTGATGCAGGTTTTGGAATTCGTGCATCGCGGAGAAGCGCTGGATGTTCAAGCCGTTGGGAAGGATGACTTCGGGGGAGCGGCCAAGGAGTTGGGTGGCCTCGCGGGCGGTGACTTCGCTGACGGTGGTGAAGACGGTGCAGGCGTGGGCGGCGGCGCGTTCAATGGCGAAGCGGGAATGGATGTTGTATCTGGCGGCCTCCGCGTCGGCGTTGACGTAGGGGAGGTGGTGGTAGAAATCGGGACTGTCGCTGGCAAGATAGCGGCCGAGAAGTGTTGCGTGTGTGGTGAAAACGGTGGTGACGGGGAGCTGGAGATGCGCGATGCGCGGAACAGCGACGCCGCCCATCCATTCATGGAAGTGGGCGAGGACGGGAAGGTTGGGGCGGATGCTTGTCAGTTCGCGGAAGAACTCGGTGACGGCAAAACCGAAGGCGACGACCTCGTTGACTTCGCCATCGCCCGGGTCGACCGCGACGCCGTGGTCTTTCCACATGAGATATTTGTCATTGTCGAGGGAACCGTAGCGGGCGCGGTAGTCGAGGAGGATGACGTTGGGCCGGCCGGCGACGAGCCAGCGCCCGTAGTGACAGGGCATGCCGGCGTCGCGGAGACGATCGAGTGCTTCGCGGATGTAGCCATCGGTGGGGCGTTCTTCGAATTCGACGGCGGCGGTCTGCGGATTGTAGGGGCCAATGAGGCAGTATCGCTCGCCCCAGCGCTCGAGCATGGCGGCGGCCTTGGAACGCAGGACGGTGTAGATGCCGCCCAATTGCCAGCAGACTTCCCAGGCGATTTCGAAGAGAAGCGCGGAATCTTCAGAAGGAGGTGCCGGTGCGGCCGGCAACTCTGGCGCTTGCGACATGGGGATATACGGAGGAGGCGGAAGCGGCGCGGGCATTGCGGGAGTTGACGGCGCGGGGAGGTCATTGAGGGTGAAGTGCTGGATCGGGCGGGGGGTCTGGCCGACGGCGGAGTTTGCAGGGGCGGGGATGGTCACAATTTCCCTGGTTGATTGTGGCGGTTCGAGTTTGCTGGATTCGACGACGGGTGGGGCTGGCTGGGGCGCTGCTGTGGGCGCGATGGTTCGCGCGGGCGTTGCATCGGGTGCGGGTGATGGATCGGACAGATCGGAGGGTTCCACGCTCTTGGTAATGGTTCGCATGCGTTCCCCGGCAGGGTCTGAGTGATTGCCAAATGCCACAATTGCGATGGGAGCTTTATTTCGCATTTGATTGTCGCCCGAGGGAGTTGCCTCGGTCCATTCCTGAGCGAGCTGCGCCGCGCGGGTGACGACAGCTGCAATGGGCGGCGATGCTTCGGAACGGCGCGGGCCCGTCTTCTTTGCCACGGATGGTTTTGCGTTTGATTTGGATAGACGCCTTGGCGCTTTGTCCGGCGTGACGACTTTCGTCGGCGCCGCTTTGGTTTTTTTCGCGGGCGGGACGGTCGGCCTTTTTTTGGCCGCTTCGACTTTCGCGGCTGGTCGCATGGTTCGTTTGGCCGGCCGGTTTGTTTTTGATGACTTGCGCTTGGATTTCACTTGACCGTGCCTTGCTTTCCAGTGTCTCGAATGCACACGCCGACGCCGGCGCATTATCACCATTGGGACGTGTGAGTGCCAATTGCTGAAACGCTGGCGACGCGAGAAATGTGTGATGTGGTTTAATCGTTTGAAATCAACCAGATTACAAGACGTGCCGGGATCATTTTTGCAATATTTTTGTAAGGGGGGTGTGGTTTGGGATGGCTGGGCACAAAGTGGCACGATATTCACGTCGATATCAGGCGTGTGCGGCGCACATCGTAGTGCTTGCAATGCGAGTTGAAGCCTTTGGTCGGGCCTCTCATGAATGAACCGCTCGTCAATCGAATACGCCAATGCGCTTCTCTGCCCTCGTTGCCGGCAATCGCGTTGCAGGTGCTTGAACTTGCCCAGCAGGAGCAGGTCGACATCGCGGAAATTGCCCGCATCATTTCCAAAGACCCGGCGTTGTCTTCGAAGATCCTGCGAACCGTCAATTCCAGTTTTTACGGCCGGAGCCAGAGCATCAGCACGATCAGCCATGCGCTGGTGATTCTTGGATTGCAGTCGGTCAAAACGCTCGTGCTGGGTTTCTCCCTGGTAACGAACCTGACCAAGACCGAGTCGAAAGGCTTCAAGCACCTGGATTACTGGCGACGCTCCATCTATGCGGCGACGGCAGCACGAACGCTGGCGACGAAGCTGGACGTGGTGCAGCGCGAAGAGGTGTTCCTGGCGGCGCTGCTGATGGACATCGGCATGCTAGTGCTCGACCAGGTGCTGGGGGATGAATACGGCGAAATCAACGAGAAGTCGAAGACGCATTGCGAGCTCGTGACCAACGAAGCGGCGGTGCTCCACATGACGCACGCGGATGTCGGGGGAATCCTGACAGAGCAGTGGAAGCTGCCGCCGCTGTTAAGCGTGCCGGTGGCGTTTCATCATCGTGTTGCGGAAGTGGCGGATCCGGCGCTGAAGAGATTGACGGAGATTGTGTATTACGCGGGGCGCTGCGCGGACGTCTTTGTCGACGAGAAGGCATCGAGCGCGCTGACGGAGGTGCGCGATTATTGTCGCGAGGCTCACGGCATTTCCGAGGCGGAATGCGATACGCTTTTTCAAGAGATCAGCAGCCGGACCAAGGAGATGGCGCAGCTGTTTGAGATCAACCTTGGCGCGGCCGCCAACTTTGAACAAATATTGAAGCGTGCAAACGAGGCACTGGTCGAGTTGACGCTGCAAACCCAGCAACAGGCCGTGTCGCTTCAGGCGCAAAACGAGAAGCTGAAGGAGCAGGCTTCCACGGACGGGTTGACGGGATTGGCGAACCGGGCGGCCTTTGAGCTGTTCTACAACCAGCATTTTGAGACTGCGATCAAGACCGGCAAACCGCTGGCGATGATTCTGCTGGATGTGGACCGGTTTAAATCGATCAACGACGGCTATGGCCACCCGACCGGCGACGCGATTTTGCGGGCGATTTCCAAGTTATTCAGAAGCGCGGCCAGATCGCAGGATCTTGCTGCACGCTTTGGGGGCGAAGAGATGGTTCTGGTGCTTCCGGGGACGACGCGCGCGACGGCGTCGGCGATTGGGGAGAGCATCCGCCGGTCGATCGCGGCCAAGCCGCTGTCGTGCGGAAACATCACACTGGCAGTAACGGTGAGCATCGGCATTGCGGCGCTGGAGTCGCCGTCTCCGTTTCGCGAACCGGCCCACCTGTTGAAGGCGGCCGATCTGGCGGTTTACGCGGCCAAATCCGGTGGACGCAACTGCGTGCGTGTGTTTTCGATGAAGCCGCCGGTCAAGGCCGCCGTTAAGCCGGCGGCGTAGATCTGCGAACATCGCTCGTTGCCACCTCAAATCTTATCTAACTTCACGTGCTCTGGTTTGTCTTAAGAACGACAGACGAGTGGCGTCGATTTCCGGATATCGCAATATTTGAGTGCGCTATATACTGCGTTTTTACCCGACCTTAGGTTGGTTGTCGGAGCCGGCTTTTGGTGTTCCCGCCCCGAGGGATGTCATCGTATGACCGTTGTATCTCGCATGCCGCATGCTGAGACGGACCTGCATGGTCCGGACAAAGACCTCGCTGCTTCCACCGCCGCGTGTGCGGGCCGGCAGCGTCGCGCCGACCCATTGACCAACCGCGTGCGCCGCGACGGAAAGTTTTTCCGTGTTGGGGATGACAAATTTTACATTAAGGGCGTGACCTACGGGCCTTTCGCACGCAACTCGGCCGGAGAGTATCTCCCGGAGTCCGATCAGGTGCGAAAGGATCTGTCGCAGATACGCGAACTGGGGGCGAATTGTGTGCGCGTCTATCACGTGCCGTCGCGATGGCTGCTGGACATGGCCCACGAGATGGGGCTGAAGATATTTCTGGACATTGCCTGGCCGAAGAACCTGACATTTGTGGGGGATGACGCGATCACGAAACAGGCGCACGATGCGGTGCGCGAGGCGGCGCGGGAGTGCGGCAATCATCCTGCCCTCTTTGCTTTCAGCGTCGTCAACGAGATTCCACCCGACATTGTGCGGTTTGTGGGGCGCAAGAAGATTGAAGAGTTTATCGATGACCTCGTGGATATCGTGAAGGCCGAAGCGCCGGATTGCCTGGTGACCTTCGCGAACTTTCCCACCACGGAGTATGTTCAGCCACGCAACATCGATTTTGTCTGTTTCAACGTCTACCTGCACGATGACGTCGCGCTTCGAAACTACCTGGCCCGGCTGCAGAGCATTTCAGGTGAGAAGCCGCTGATCCTTGGCGAATATGGCATTGATACGATGCGGGAGTCGTCGGAGAAGCAGCAGGCCGAGATCTTGACGCGGCACGTGCGGGCGGTGTTTGACGAGGGATTGTGCGGCACGTTTATCTTCAGCTTTACCGATGACTGGTTTGCGCACGGTTACCAGATGGAAGACTGGGCGTTTGGCCTGGTGCGGCGCGACCGTACGCCCAAGGCGAGCTATTACGCGGTGCAGTCGGGATTCCATCGCGCCCCGCATCTGGCGGATGAAAAGCTGCCAATGTGCAGCGTGATCGTCTGCTCTTACAACGGCGCGAGCACAGTCGAGTCGTGCCTGCGATCGATGGAGCGTCTGAACTATCCTGAATACGAGGTTATCTTCGTCGACGACGGCAGCACCGACAGCACGCAGGAGATCCTCAAGAAATTTCCGTGGGTGCGGAATATTCGGCAGGTGAACATGGGGCTGTCGCATGCGCGAAACGTGGGAATGAACGCCGCGCGCGGCGAGATCATCGTTTACACCGATTCAGACTGTGAGGCGGATGAAGACTGGCTGTATTACATCGCGCTGGCTCTGGTGCGATCGACTCACGCCGGGATGGGCGGGCCGAACCTGATTCCGGATGAAGGGTCCTGGATTGCCGAGTGCGTCGGTTTTTCGCCGGGCGGGCCCACGCATGTGATGATCGATGATAGGACGGCCGAGCATGTGCCGGGCTGCAACATGGCTTTCTACACCTGGGCGGCCAAGGCATCGAACGGGTTTGATTCGCAGTTCCGCAAGGCGGGGGATGACGTCGACTTTATCTGGCGGTTGCAGCACAAGGGATATTCAATCGGTTTTTCGCCGGCGGCACAGGTCTGGCATTACCGGCGTAACACGGTCAAGGCATATTTGAAGCAGCAGCGCGGGTATGGGGAGGCCGAGGCGCTTTTGAAATACAAGCATCCGGATCACTTCAATACGCTCGGCGCTTCACACTGGCGCGGAAAGATCTACGGCGGCGACCAGATCGGCGTGCGCTTTGGCGGCGATGTGGTGTATCACGGGACGTTTGGGACGGGATTGTTTCAGACGATTTACCGCCGGCCGGCGTCGCTTGCGGCGCTGATGATGATGAGCATCGAGTGGCATTTGCTGGCGAGTTTTGTGACGTTGCTGGGGCTGGCGTGGCCGCCTCTGCTTTGGATTGCGCTGATCATGTTCATTACGCCGTTGGTGCTGGCGAACGTGGCCGCGATCCAGGCGCCGATGCCGCGGCATCGCCATTGGCTGACCCGGCCGCTGATCGCCTATCTCCATTGGCGGCAACCCCTGACCCGCGGCTGGGCTCGATACTCGGTACGCTTGAAGGGGAAGGTATTGAAGACCGAGGCGCGCGGCTATCACCGCGCCGCTGCGCTGCCGTATGACCCGGCCGACCTGCGGAGTTTGCGATACTGGAGCCGGACACAGGATCGGCTGGTGCTGCTGGATGGAATCAAGAACGAAGTGCGGCAGAACGGGTGGAAAATTCGACTCGATAGCGGCTGGAGCGGGTGGGACATGGAGATCTACGGCAGCCGGTACACGAAGATCCGCGTGACGACAGCGACGGAGCACCACCACGGGGTGGGAATGCTGACGCGCGTGCGCGTGGTGACGACGATGAGCAAGTTCTGTCTCGTGCTGCTGGCGGCAGGGTTGATCCTCGGCGGGCTGCTGTTGGCATACACGAAATTGTGGCCATTCAATCGCGTGGCCGTTTTGATTCCAATGGCGGTGTGGGCGATGTTTCTGGCCAACAAGTGGCGGGTGACCAATCCAGTGCTTGGCTTGATCGACGCCGTGGCGGAGAAGACGGGATTTTATCCTGTTTCAGCGCAGCCGGCGATTTCGGCCGGGCTGCCAGGACTGGCGGTCGCAGGGAGCAGCTCGGCGATCCAAGGCGCGCAGCCTGGGGTTGGAACTGCGGCGGGAACGACGGCGCTTCGGCCTGCGCCTACCCATTGAGCTGACGGCCGTGTTCACCTCGAAGTGCATTATGACGAGCAGCAAAACCATCTTTACCTTGTTGATCGGCCTGGTCATCGGTGGCGGCGGCATCGCGGCGACGCTGACGTGGCATGGCCGGAGCCTGGATAACGAATACACGCGTGGCAGTGAGCGCGCGTTTGTGCTGGATGCGCAGCGGCGTCGTCAAGGTCTCAGTCCGGCCGAGCAGGCGGAACTCGATGCGTTGAACAAACGGCTGGCGACATTGCGGGAACGCGGGCACGGCGATTAATCCCGCAGCACCTGCTGAACCTACTTCGTGGAGGATCTATGCGAAATTCGTTGACCGGCGTACTTGCGGTCGCACTGTTCTGTGTCATCCATGGATGTGCGGCGGCGTCGTTCCACTCGCTCTGGACAGATCAGAACGTGGTATTCGATGAGAAGCTGGTGGGGGTGTATGACGACGGCCAGCACGTCGTGGAGAAGGGGCCGGGAAAATCTTACATCTTCACTTCGAAGGACGAGAAGGGGAACGTGACATCGACGGCCACAGTGCACCTCGTGAAACTCGGCGATCTGCTGTTCAGCGATATGGAAGTGCCGGCGGGAGAGGATGTGACGCGGGAGCCGGCCGCGAAAGTGCTGCATGCGATTGACCGGATCGAAATTGATGGAGGGACAGTTCGGGCGTTTTGTTTTCCGGACAGTAAGTATCTGGAATTCGCCGACGCCAAGACCGTGACGGTAACGACGACTTCGAAGGACGGGGCGGTGGCGACGGACAAGCTGCTTTCGCTCTCGACGAAAGAGATGGAGGCGTTTGTGGTGGGGCACGCGAAGGAGATGTCGAAGAAGACGATGGAGATGAAGCGGGTGGCGAAATGAGGGAGTGAATCGGTGGGGCGAGGTGGGGACGTACCGGCTGCCTTTGATGGAAATAGTAACAATATGTTATTATTTTCATCGCATAATCGGGGATAAGTGCTAAAATGTCGATAGTTAATTTGGAGTCTCGTTATCGCTAACGATCTAATTCAACTGTTGACGCCGGGTGCCGCGCAGCGAATGCTGGCCGATCGGTTGTAGGTGGCTCGGGTGGGGATGGGGTTTAAACAATCTACGCTGGCGGCCCGGGCGGGGGTTTCTCTTCCGTCGCTGCGGCGATTTGAGCAGGCTGGGGAGATTTCGTTGAAACATCTGGTGAGGATTTGTCATGCACTGGGGCGATTGGATGAGTTGGATAGACTCTTCAAACCGCCGCTGGCTGGGACGATGGCAGAGTTAGAGTCGCGTTTGAGCACGCCGGTGCGGAAGCGGGGATCGCGATGAAGAAGATGGACGTGCGGTTGCAGTGGTCTGCGAGGGATGTGATTCAGGTGGGTCAACTTGCGGAAGCGGATCGACGGATCTTTTTTGAGTTTGACGCGGAGTTTCTGGATCGCGGGCTGAATCTATCGCCGTTCAAGTTGCCGCTGCGTCCGGGGCTGATTGAGCATGTGGATCGTGTGCCCGGTGCGTTGCCTGGGTTGATTGATGATTCACTGCCGGATGGGTGGGGGCGGTTGTTGATGGATCGGATGTTCCGCAAGCGCGGGATTGAGCCGGCGGCGGTGTCGCCACTGGATCGGCTTGCTTACCTGGGCACGCGGACGATGGGGGCGCTGACTTACCATCCGCCTGAGGATGATCTGGACCGTGACGAGCGGGTGCTTGATCTGCATGAATTGGGCATGAATGCGCAGGCGATTTTCGCTGGGGAGACTGCGGTGGTGCTGCCGCAACTTTTGCGCGCGGGTGGATCGCCGGGTGGAGCGCGGCCGAAGGTTCTGGTGGGAATTCGAGGAGACACGATTGTGTCCGGAGAAGACGATTTGCCGGATGAATTTGAGCACTGGATCGTCAAATTTGCCGGCAGGGAAGATGCCCGTGACGCCGGGCCTGTGGAATATGCTTATGCGGCGATGGCGCGGAAGGCCGGGATTGATTTTCCGGAGACGCGGTTGTTTCGGGCGGGGAAGGGGCATTCGTATTTTGGCGTGCGGCGGTTCGACCGGCCTTTGAAGAATCGTCGATTGCACGTTCATACGTTTGGGAATCTGATGCAGGTCAACTTCCGGATTCCCTCCACGGACTACGCGGATTTGTTGAGAGCGACGCTGGCGCTCACGCGCAATCATGTTGATGTGGTGCGGGCGTTTCGGCGGATGGTGTTTAACATCGCGGCGCATAACCGGGACGATCATGCGAAGAATTTTGCGTTTGTGATGAATGCGGCTGGGGAGTGGGCGCTGTCTCCGGCGTACGATCTGACGCACTCGGCGGGACCGGGAGGCGAGCACACGATGACGGTGGCGGGGGAAGGGCGGACGCCGGGGCGGGAACATGTGCTGAAGGTGGCCGAGCAGTTTGAGATCAGGGCGAAGGACGCGGCGTCGATCATTGAAGAAGTGAATGCGGCGATTTCGGGGTGGAAGACGCTTGCCGACGAGGCTGGATGCACGAAGAGGAGGGCGCGGGCGATTTGGGGGTCGTTTACGCGGCTGTAGGGAGTGGCGGAATAAATGTCGGTAGGGATTGGGACGAGGAGCTTGTCGACGGGCGGAAACTCCTCCGGCTTCCGCTCCACCTGATGACGGTACGTCTCAGGGCGGGCGGACAAGCCGCGAGCAGTAAGGCGAGGGGAGACGACATCAGGGCCCACGTCTGCTCCCCTCGACTTCCGGAACTGGTGGATCGCGATGTCGGACGGGGCTTGGCCGGCGCATGCGATCGCGCTTTGGTGCGTCAATTGATGTTGAGAAACACCCTCCGTTGTCGCGGACCCAGCGCGGTTGCTGCGTTTCGCAGCGCGGGGAGTTTTCGGGCAGCGCCAGGTGTGATAAAATATCGCCAGGAGAGTTTAATTATGGCTACTGGAACTGTTCGACTCCACCGTGTGCTCCGCGCCCCGCCCGATCGTGTGTACCGGGCCTTCCTCGACTCCGACGCGATGGCCAAATGGCTGCCACCCAACGGGTTCACCGGCAAGGTCCACCAGATGGATGCGAAGGTCGGCGGCACGTACAAAATGTCGTTCACCAACTTCAATACCGGCCAGACGCATTCATTTGGCGGCCGGTATTTGGAACTGGTTCCCGGCGAGCTCCTGCGCTACACCGACGTGTTCGACGACCCGAACCTTCAAGGCGAAATGATCACGACGGTGACGTTGAAAAAAGTGGCCTGCGGCACGGACTTGAGCGTCATTCAGGAAGGCATACCTGAGATGATCACGACGGAGATGTGCTACATCGGATGGCAGGACTCGCTGATCCAGCTGGCGCAACTGGTGTAAGCCGAGATTCCGTAGGTGACGCGGTACGGGCGATCTTACCAGCCTGCAGATCCACGTGTAGGCGCAACTGCTCTGCAGATTGTCCAGCGGATTCATCAGATCGTAGCCTCTCGGACATGCAAATCGCCAACAACTATTACCTGATCGTGGACGTGGAAGCGACTAGCTCAAACGATGGAAGTGTGCCGCGACATGAGATGGAGATTATTGAGATTGGGGCGATGATCCAGAGTTCGCGCACATTTGAGATCGAATCAGAGTTTCAGAGCTTCGTTCGCCCGATTCGTCATGCGGAACTCACGGACTTCTGCACCGAGTTGACCGGGATCACGCAAGACGACGTTGGACGCGGGCCGCCGTTTGCCGAGGCGATCAATGCGATGAAAAAGTGGATGTACGGCTTCGACGATTCACTTTTCTGCTCGTGGGGTGAGTATGATCGCGGTCAGTTCATTCAGGACTGTGAATTTCATCGCGTCGCGTATCCCTTTCGATCGGCTCATTTGAACCTGAAGCCGGAATTCTCTCGCGCGGTCGGCT
>JBBRHH010000014.1:0-24456 GCA_038222915.1 Tepidisphaerales bacterium | reverse complement strand
CGGATACCGAAGTACTTCAGACGGATTTGCGTCGGCTTCTGAAGGCAGCCACTTCACCTTGAACCGCTGCATGAGGGGCCGCAAGTCGATTAGAGCAAGAATTTTACAACCGTCTTCGCGGTCCAATGTTTTGTGGTCATTGCGCGCCCCTTGTTCCCCACGGCAAAGTCGTTACCGTGTTCCCCCTCATTCAATCAAGGAGACGCATGAGCCTCATCGCCCCCCACGGCGGCCAATTGGTCAATCGAGTTGTTGAAGGTTCCGCCGCGACGGCGCTGGCCAATGAGGCTAAATCTCTGCCGACCCTCACCCTGTCACCCCGCGAGGCTTTTGATCTGGAGATGATCGCCATTGGCGCTTTCTCACCGATCACCGGGTTCATGGGCAAGGCCGACTTTGAAGGCGTCTGCAAGAATATGCGACTGGCCAGTGGCGCAGTTTGGCCAATCCCGGTGACGCTTGCACCGGCCAATGATGTGGCGGCCAAGGTTTCGGTTGGGCAGAAGATTGCCTTGAACGATCCCAAGGGTCGCCTGCTGGGCGTTCTGACTGTGACCGAGAAATACGCGCACGACAAAGCGTTGGAAATTCCCAATGTCTACAAGACCGAAGACGAAAAGCACCCAGGCGTGGCGGCCGTAAAGGCCCAGGGCGACACCTGCATCGCGGGGCCGATTGATGTGCTGACGACGACGCACGAGCCAGAATTTTCTGAATACCGCCTGCCGCCGGCGAAGACGCGCGAGGCGTTCGCGGCCAAAGGCTGGTCGACCGTCGCGGCCTTCCAGACCCGCAACCCGATTCATCGCTCGCACGAATATCTCACCAAGTGCGCCCTGGAAATGACCGATGGCCTGCTGATCCATCCGCTGGTGGGGGAGACCAAGTCGGATGACATCCCGGCCGAAACGCGCATGGATTGCTATCGCGTGCTGGTCGACAACTATTACAACAAGGCCCGCACGCTGCTGACGGTTATGCCGCTGGCGATGCGTTACGCCGGCCCGCGTGAAGCGGTGCTGCATACGCTGATCCGCAAGAATTATGGCGTGACGCACTTCATCGTCGGCCGCGATCATGCCGGCGTAGGCAACTACTACGGCACGTATGACGCCCAGCAGATCTTCGATCAGTTCGACCTGCCCAAGGACATCGGCGTGACCATTCTGAAGTTTGAGCACACGGCCTGGTGCAAGAAGTGCGAGGCGGTTGTTTCGAGCAAGACGTGTCCTCATGGACCGGAAGATAAGGTTGCTCCGAGCGGGACGAAGGTGCGGGATATGTTGAAGGCGGGCGAGAGGCCGCCGCAGGAATTTTCCCGGCCGGAAGTGGCGGATATTTTGATCAAGTGGGCGCAAGGCGCGAAGTAGTCGACCGAGGGGCGCGACATCAATTGAGGCGATCGCGCCAATAGCCCGGACGCCGGCCCGCGTGCGCGATCGCGAGGCCGATGCACTGGTCGTCTTTGATTTCGTAAACAATGGAATACGGAAAACGTGTCAGGATTCGTCGCCTAATTTCCCGCGACCGGTAACGGCCCAGTGTGGCATATCACCTTGGGTGCCGTTCAATGTCCGCAAAAGCATCCAGCGCTTCAGTAAGGAAGTCTTCACCAAGACTCAGGCTGTGATCTGCATGCCACTGCGCGACAGTCATTAGTTCTGCGTCAGGCGGCTTCGGCGGCGGCGGTTAAGCCGGTAACGCATTCGATCAAGATTGAAGTCGTGAAATAGACGTGTAGCTGAATACTACTTTTCGCCTGCCAACGCGGCCAAAACGCAGTCTTTCGTCAGCTCATGCCCCTTGGCTCCGAGGTGGACTTTGTCCCACGCCCAGTAAGTTCGCTTGAGCGCCTCGTCCGCCGTGCCGGCCTTGCGGAATTCGGCGGCGATGTCGAGCAGGCCGGTGTTCTTTTCCTTGGCTACTTCCTTCGCCGCCTGCTCGAAGTCGGCGTAGGTTTCCCAGCGGGCGTGGCCGGGCGCGGTGGTCATGATCAGGATGTCGGCGCTGCCGTTGGTCTGGCGGCGGATGCGGTCGACGGCGAGTTGCAGGTATTCCTTGAATCGCGGGCCGGTCACTTTGGTGTCGAAGTCGTTGCCGCCGAACCAGATCGTCACCAGGTCGGGGCTGGGCGCTTGTTTGCCCCAGCGCGGCATGAGGATCACGTTCTGGCTTAAGGTTGTTCCGCCGATGGCTGGATTGACGAGCGTCGCTTCGCCGCCGTGTTTTGCCTTGAGGTCTTTGGCCAGAAGTTCGGACCAGAGGATTTCGCGATTGGCCCAGTGGTGTTTGTCACTGAGGGAGTCGCCCATGGTGACGAAGGTGATCGGCTTGTGGTCGTGCAGTTTGCCGCGCACGCGGGCGAGCGGATCGCCGGCGGGGATGGTGATTTCGGGCGCGGGATCGAGTTTGGGCTCGAGCACAACCTGATCGATGGCGTAGGAGTGCTGCGGGAATGTGGCCCAGTAAAACCATTTGCCGAAGAACAGATTGCCGAAATGGCTGGGGGCGTACCCTTTGCCGGCATCAACAAGCGGATTGGCCAGTTCGGGAACGACATCGCGCCAGGGAACGGTGATTTTCTTCCATTCCCTGGAATCGATGGGAAAGCAATATCCATAGCGAAGGGCAAAGTCGTCGCGGTCGATCAGCTCGATTCCGCCGAAGGAGTCGGACCCGTCGCCTTTGACCCAGAAGCTGAACCCGTCGCTTTTGTCCCAGTCGGGCGTCGCGCGAACGCGCCCGGTCATGAAGGCGCCGCTCACTTCCTGTGTGAATGAAAAACGTACGGCCTTGCCAATCTTCCCTTCCACCAGCTCGGCCGTACCGGCCGGGGCCTTGATTTTGTCCTTGCCGACCACTTCCGCCGGTTGATGCGCAACCGTGTCCATGTCGAAGATGACGGTCGGTTGTGGGTCGGCCAACACCGGTGCCAGCGCCCAGACAAGCGGCAGGAGCAACCCGCAGGCGGTCAGTCGATTTCGGCTTAATATCGTCATTAGAAACTCCTCGCAGATGGGCAACTCGGCGTTCTAACCCCTTTATGATCACCAGATTAACCAGAGTGACATTGCGCGGTTCGGAAGTGGCGCAATCGGGCTTTTTCCGGTTGTTTTCCCGCAGCAGCCCGTTACATTACTAGCTGGCCGGCCTGATGTTTCACCCCGGCCGCTTGTGAATCCGTTCGCTTGGATGGCGGGCTGTTACAGACGGATTCGGATTTCTGCTTCCATTAAGCTCCCACAATGCGCGAAATGTGGGGTAATACCGAACAACTTCCACGCCAGCTCCATTAAATTTTGGAGCCATCTGCAGACGATTTTCCTTGGGAGTTTTGACGAGAAAATGCCTATGCGTCCTAAAAATAATTCCGGCCGCGCAAAGACCCACGCGTCCAGCTTTCTGGAGTCGCTGGAGACCCGCCTTTTCCTGTCGGCCAGCACGCAGACCAAGAGCTCGCCGACCGCGTACGCGCCGCTTGCGATTACGATCCAGCCGTTTGATGCGTCGGACATTACCGTCACCCAGGGCGGCTCGCCGCTGACCAGCGGATCATCGACCGTTGCTTTTGGAACGCGCAATGTTGGCGATGCAGCGCCAGTCAAGACGTTCATCGTCACCAACAACGGCTCCGACGATCTGACCATCGGCACGATTACCCTGGGCACGGCCACCTTCGCCGCCAGCGATCCAACCGGCACCATTACCGCCAACGGCGGCACCGCCAGCTTTACCATCCAGATGAGCACCGCCAGCGCCGGCGTCAAGAGCGACACGGCCAGTTTTACGGTGAACGATGCGACAACAGCCAACACCAACACGTTCTCGTTCTCGGTCAGCGGTCAGGTGAACAGCCCGGCTGCCGTCGGCGTGGTGGTCGGCGCTTCCACGGCCGTCGATGACGGCGACACGGTGCAGTTTGGCACACACAATGTCGGCGATGCTGCGGCTTCAAAAACATTCACGATTAAAAACACCGGCGACCAGTCGACTGCGATTGGCAATGTTTCAGTCACGCCGGGCGGGAGCGCGTTCACCGTGACGGCCCAGTCGTCCGGGCCGCTGGCCAAGAACGCCACGACGACGTTTACGGTGCAGATGGCCAACGGATCGGCGGGTGCAAAGACGGCACAGCTCAAGTTCACCACGGACGATCCGAATCACACGACCTACACGATCAATGTCGCCGGGACAGTCACCACGCCCGCGGTCGGGCCCGTTGTACGCGTGACTTCGACTGCGGGAACGGTTACCGATGGAACCACTAACATCGCCTTCGGCACCAAGAACGTCGGCGATGCCGCGCCGTCGAAAACATTCACGGTCTTTAACGATGGCGATCAGCCATTGACCGTCGGATCGGTTTCCATCACGCCCGGCGGTTCCGGTTTTTCGCTCACCACTCCATTCGCCAGCCCGATTGCCGCCGGCGGCAGCGATACTTTCACCGTCCAGATGTCGACCGCGTCGGCCGGCGCCAAGAGCGCAACCATCGCCTTCACAACCAACGATCCGTCGCACACCACATTCGACTTCACCGCCAGCGGCCAGGTCAATACTCCGGCGGTGGGCCCGAAGGTGCGCGTCACGTCAACCGCGGGTACAGTGACCGACGGGACAACGAGCATCGCATTCGGCACCAAGAACGTCGGCGACGCCGCACCGGCAAAAACATTTACGGTCTTCAACGACGGCGATCAGCCGTTGACGGTGGGCACTGTTTCCATCACGGCCGGATCCGGATTCACGCTGACCAATCCGTTCGCAAGCCCCATCGCCGCCGGCGGCAGCGACACGTTCACCGTGCAAATGTCGACTGCGACGGCCGGCGCGAAGAGCGCGACCATCAGTTTCACCACCAACGATCCAGCGCATTCGACGTTCGACTTTACCGCTGGTGGACAGGTCAATACACCCGCAACCGGGCCGCTGGTGCGCGTCACTTCGTCGGCAGGAACGGTAACCGATGGCACAACCAGCATCGCCTTTGGCACCAAGAATGTCGGCGATGCCGCACCGTCAAAAACGTTTACAGTGTTTAACGACGGCGATCAGCCGCTGACGGTGGGCACTGTTTCCATCACGGCCGGATCCGGTTTCACCTTGACCAACCCCTTTGCAAGTCCCATCGCCGCCGGCGGCAGCGATACCTTCACCGTGCAGATGGCCACGACCACGACCGGCGCGAAGACCGCGGCGATCAGCTTCACCACCAACGATCCGGCGCACACTACATTCAACTTCAACGCGGCGGGCCAGGTCAATGCGGCCGTCGTCGGCCCGGTTGTGCGCGTCACTTCATCTGCCGGCGCCGTGACCGATGGCGTTACGAGTGTCGCATTTGGCACCCGCAACCAGGGCGACGCCCCGCCCAGCAAGACATTCACTGTCTTCAACGACGGCGACCTGCCGCTGACGCTCGGAACCGTTGGAATCACGCCTGGTGGCTCGGCCTTCAGCGTCACCAACGCATTTGCCAGCCCCATCGCCGCCGGTGGCAGCGATACTTTTACCATCCAGATGGACACCGGCACCGCGGGCGCTAAGACCGGCCACATTACATTCACCACGAACGATGCTTCGCACACCACGTTTGATTTCACCACGACAGGACAGGTGAATTCGGTCGGTACAGGTCCGATCGCCACGGTGCTTTTGGGCGGCGCGCCGGTTTCATCCGGCTCCACGGTTCCGTTCGGAACCCGCACCGTCGGTGACGTGGGTCCGGCCAAGACGTTCACCGTTCGCAATGACGGAGATTCGGCCCTTACGCTCTCAAACGCCTCGCTGCCTGCGGGATACAGCTTTACCGACCCTCTGCCGGCGAGCATTGCCGCCGGCGCCACCGATACATTTACAATTCGCCTCGACACCACCGTTGCCGGCATCAAGAACGGCAACTTTTCGTTTCATACCAACGATCCATCCAGCAGCACGATCACATTCGCACTGACCGGCGAGATTGACGCACCGGTTACCATTCCAAATATCCGCGTCGCGCTCGATGCCACTGTCATCTCGGATGGCGCCTCGAGCCCGATCATTTTCACCTCCGTCATCAACGGCCAGACCGGGGCGAGCAAAATTTTCAAGGTGACCAACACTGGCACGGGCGCGTTGACCATCAGCAACCTCACGCTGCCTGCCGGTTTCACACTCGTGAACGGATTGGTCGGCAGCATTGACCCCGGCGACAACGACACCTTCGCGGTGCGGCTCGACAGCAGCCTGCCTGGCGTCCATCAAGGCAATGTCACTTTCAACACGAACGTCGCAGGCCACGCCACGTTCAATTTCGCGATCAAGGGAACGGTGCAGGCGCCCAGCGTCAAGGTTCTGCGCGGCACCGCCACAATGACCAGCGGCGATCCGACCGCCCTCACCTTCGGCCGCATTGCCCAGGGCTCTGTCGGCAAGGCGATCATCTTCAAGGTGACCAATACAGGCGATGCTCCGCTGACGCTCACCGGGTTGGCTGTGCCCAAGGGCTTCATTGTCAGCGATAAGCTGCTGGCGTCATTGGCGCCGGCCAAGAGCGATACCTTTGCCATCCGGCTCGACACGCGGGTGGCCGGCCTGAAAACGGGAACCGTTCACTTCAACAGCAACGCGCCCGGCCAAAGCCCATTCCTGTTCAATGTGCGCGGCGCAATCACGGGCGTCACTGCGGCCGTCGACCCGCATTCGGCTTCCACGCTCATCGTTACTGGCACGGGTAACTCCGACAAGATCTCCTTCAGCGGCAACAGCAAGAGCCTCACTGTCATCGCGAACGGCGGGAAGATCGGCCCGTTCACAAACATCAGCCATCTCGTGGTCAACGGCAACGCTGGCAACGACGTCATCAAACTCGGCCAAATGGTCATTCCAACCATCGTCAATGGCGGGCTTGGCAACGACATCATCTCCGGCGGCGCAGGACACGACACGTTCAACGGCAACGAGGGCGATGACGTGTTGACCGCGGGCACTGGCGGTGACGTGCTTTCGGGTGGAAGTGGTCGCAATACGATCAACGCCGCCAATGGTATCCCGGACAAAATCACCTCCACCGGCAACGATATCGTGCGTGCAGATCCCATCGACAGCAAGAAGTAGGCGCCGTGTAACTTTGGTTGCATAGCTGGTGCCCACGCAAAGAATCATCGGCGATTCAATATCGCTGGTTCGCCTACTAAGCGCGCGGCAGCAAGCAACGCGCGAATCGCGCTCCTACCTTCGTTTTCAAGAATTATTCCGCGTTTTTCATCGATTTTACGGCTTTTTAGATCAAATCTGACTTGCGTTTTCGAAGTGGCACCATCTTCGCTTTAGGGTAGAGCGTAGTCGTCACCACGATGACTAACGGGTGAGAAGATCACCACTTAACGTCGAGCGCGGTTGGTTCCCACGGGCAGTGCAGCCCGCAGACGGTCTGCGGGCTGCACACTGTCCGGGGCTTCGAAAAACATAGCGGGGTCAGCTGAGCGAGAGACGCTCCTGACACTCGCAAGCGGACCTCGTTTCCTCCTCCGCCAGGCTGCACCGGACACTACCCTCGTCCGTGCAGCCTTTTTTTGTCTTGCGGGAGATTCAGATCACATCTTCTGGCGCTTGAACTCAAACTCATGCTGTAACGGTTTATCGCCCCGTTGAAATGCCAGATGGATTCTTACAGTGGTTTCACCTTCCCAATCCCAATTGGTTGCTTCATCGCCTGAAACCTGATCGAGATAGAGCGGCTCATCGTAAAAATCACCCGCGTATCCGGCGTAATAGCCGCCGTGGTGGAATCGGCTCACACCAACGCCAAAACCAATCCCGATCGTTGGCTCTGCGCGATACCGTGCTCGCAGTGGCGGAAAGATCAATTTGACGAATGACCTGGGGGCAATCGACTGGCCGCGCAGCGGGCGGCTCTGACGTTTGCTGTCCACTACAGAGCTGCGCTGGCCATCCAGGAGGACCGGCACATCGCCGGGGTTCTCAATGCGCATCACCATCCGGCCCTCAATGGCCTGCATGTGATACACCAGATCGTCGAGCGTAAAACTGGTTTCTTCCTTTGAGCCGACGTGGCGAGTGAGAGTTTCCGGTTGGACGAGCTGGAATTCGTAGGTGGCACAACCACTGAGAAGCAGGCCCATACAGATCAGGAGCGTGAGTCGAAGCATATCCCTCCTTTTATCACGTGCACGCACCGGCGGTGAAGTCGGAATATACTGCGGAGGCTATTTTCCTTCGGCGGAGATGATCACCTGATAAGCACCGGACGCGCCGGGCGGGCTGCTGTGGTTGCTGACATCGCCAAGGTCGCCGCAGATTTCCGTGAGCTGCTCGAGTGTTGCGACAGGCACACTCTCGGCCGTCGAGATCGCGGTCGCCAGTTCGACTCCGACAACCTTTCCTTCGACAATCAGTGGGGATCCCGCGAAAGTCGGTGACTTATCCATCTTAAGCGACCACGTCCCTTCGGTCTTGGCCTCGCCACCGATGATGGTCGCACGCGTGTCAAAGATGTCGATTTCACAAAAGGCTGGACAGTCCACAGCGCCGCCGATGAACGCGGTTTCAATTGAATAAAATGCTTTCAGGTTCGCGGTGGTGCGCAACGTCGCCAGTCCGGAAGCGGCGTCGATTTTGACGACAGTGGCGGCGATGTCGCCGCCGTCAGGGCCCTGGAGGTGAATTTCAGTCGCTTTGTCGAGCGGAGCGGCAGCGGTCACCAGCAAAGTTGGACTAACGGCAAAAGCAGCCGCATACCGGGTGACTTTTTTCGGATCTTTTGGCTTGGGTGAATCGGTTGTCTTAGCGACGGAACCCTTAGTGGTAGGCCGGCCGGCGTTCGATGTTCCGCCGGCGGTCGGTTTTGAGGTTGGTGTGGGCGGCGTGGCTGTCGTGTCGGCAGTGCCTTCACCCTTGATCCATTGCTTCACGCTGGCGACAGGCACCACGGTCTGGCCGCTGCCGGTCTTGACGACATAGATGCTACCGATCTGGCTGACCTCGCCGCTGACCTTCTTGCCGTCCTTGCAAACCAACGTGTCCGCTGAGGCAACCGCGGCCAATGCACAGACCAACACAACGCAAAAAGAATGACGCACGAAACAACTCCTGTTGCCCATAAGACGGAAACGGCGCACAAAGGCTGCCGTTATCACCTGGCCACGCGGTTATATCGGCCAAATAGCGGATCGCAGTGGCAACTCGTCATCATAACGAAATGGCCAAGCGAATATTGGCCTTAAATCAGGAAGCGGATCGGGTTAAACAATTCAAAATAGATGCATGCCGGCGGCCGAGCGGGTACCTTTCACATAACTACTTGTTTCACGGCCAATTGGGTCACAAAGCGGATCAACCTACGATGCACCGTCAAGTACGGACGTTCATTTTCCTCGCGCTGAGCACTCCCCCCTGCTGGTACGCGCTAATGGCGGTCCATGCGTTAGGCCATGTCCTGAACGCCTGGGTAAGCGGCGGTCGGGTGCAGACGGTGCATCTTGGCCTCTTCGAATTTTCACGCACCGACTTGTCCATCAATCCCCACCCGCAGTTCGTCGCCTGGGGCGGGCCGACGTGGGGATGCGCTATTCCAGCATTCCTCTACCTTGCAACCCGCCGCTTCCGGCAAATCTGGCTGCCCGGTTTCTTCGCCGGCCTGTGTCTGGTCGTAAATGGGCTTTACATTGGAGTCGGCTGGATCGACAAAGTCGGCGACGCGGGGACACTTATCAAACAGGGTGCACCGATATGGACGCTGACGGTGACCCGCGCTTCCGCGGCGACAGCTGGACTATGGCTGTGGCACCGGTTGGGACGTAATTCAAAGTAATCAGCCAACGGCAATGTCGGCCACGCGATGCCGCGCGATCGGGAGGATGTTGATATCCGAGGCCGGCTGGCGGGCTTCCCAGGGTTGCCAGAGAATCAGGCGCTGGCGATCGGAGGAGACGGCCGCGATGATGTCCGGTGCGGCGACGACGGTACGCAGGCCGCGATGCGGGCTTTGATATTGGGTGGTGATGGGGTCGTCCAGGCCGGTGCAAAGAATTGGCCCGTCGCTGGTCGCCAGAAGTAGCCGTGCGGAAGCGAGCCATGGAAGGAGCGTCGCCGCGCAGAGTTTACCGCTCGGGCGCGATTGGGTGACTCGGTTCAGGGTTTCGCGGTCGTGCGTGGCTGTCAGGCCGTCTTCATGCACAACAAGCAGTTGATTGGCGACAGGCAGGAGGGCGATGATTTCGGATGTGTGGTCGGCTGGCATGGGAACGATGACGCCGCCGGTCTCGAGTGAACAGAGAATATTTCCGCTGCTGAAGACGAGGCGTTTTTCGCTCAGGCGCGTGAGGTTGCGCGCGCCTGCGAACGGCGAGGCCGGAGCAGAGATTGCGCCCGTGAACATGATCGAATTGTTGGCCGAGGAGCCGGAGGTGGATCGGCCGGGCAGGTCGGCTGGACGGACGGTAATGGCCGGGCGTTCCGTGCTGTCGTGATTCCAAGCGACGAGGCCGGCTTCGCGGTGGCAGGCCCAATACTGGTTGTCGAACGCGACGACCGCGGAGAAGCCGAGTTGCGTTGGGATATTGGGATCGGAATAGAGCCGGGCGTTGTTGATCGAGTTGGGGTCACACACCATGATGCCCGAGCGTGCGCCGACATACAGTGTTGGCCTTCCGTCGAGCTGCCCCACGCGGATGCTGCGGAGCGGGCCGAGTGCGGGGTGGAGCGGGCTGTGGCTGACGGAGCGATTGGTGCGCTGCGTGGCGGGGATGTTGGAATCGAGCAGAACCTTCAGATCGATCTGGACGAGACTTGAGCCGGCGACGGCCCAGAGCGTTTTGGTATCGTGATCTTTTCCGGCCCCTTGAAGGAGGAGTTGGAGGAGTGAAGCCTGATCGGCCGGTCCAACCTGCTGGAGAAGCGCGCTTGGGGAAAGATGGGGCGACGAGCGCTGCAACTCGTCGAATTGTTTGATGAACAGGCCGGCGCGCTGGGCGTGTTCAATCTGCGTGGCAATGCGCCGTTCGGCGGCCTCGCGCTGCATCGCTTCGAGCCGCTGTTGTTCGAGGGTGGGACTGTTGAGGTCGAGTTCAAAGGGTGGAATGCATTCGAGGCCACACGCAAATGCGACACGCGTCGCGGCCTTCTGGACGGGGTCGAGAAGGGCATTCTTTGCCCCGTTGGCGAGCCACGCTTCGGCGGACTGATTGGCGACGGATGCGGAGATTGCGGCTCGAACGGGTGCTTGAAAATGCTCGACCACGCGATCGATCCGGGCGGCGTAGTCGTCCATCAGGAATGTTTCTTCCAACATGCGCCGCTCGGCCGGGGTGTTGAGGGCGCGGACGCTACAGGAAAGCGAGGCGCGGAGGCGGTGGCCGTCGGAGGTGACGAGATCGTCGAGGCTCCAGCGCAGGCGGACTGGCGTTGTGCGCACGGCAACCGAACCGTGTTCGCGCCGAGCGAGTTCGTTGTCGTGTAGCGGCATATCGATTTCGGTCCGGCCACATGGGGCAGGTGGGCAGTGCCCACCCTACTGGGTCGCTTCGTATTCTAGCGATGTGGAGCAGGGGTGGGGATATAAAAGAAGGCGATTGCGAGAATGGCGTAAAGCCCGAGCAGGACGGCGCCTTCAAACCAGTTTGTTTCGCCGTCACGGCCCAGGACAATCACAACGCCAACGGCCATAAACACGGCAACTACTTCCATCGGGCTGAAGATCAGATCCAGGGCCGGGCCGTGTTGCCAGCCCAGGGCGACGAACAGGGCACTGGCGAAGACCAGCACCGGCGTGGCAAAAAGGGCGATCTGCAGGCTGCTTTGATAAGTGATGGTCATGGCGGTATCCATGTCATTGCGGCGGGCAAGCAGCAGAGCAGTGGAGTGCTCGGCGGCGTTGCCGACAATAGCGATAACGATGACGCCGACGAAAATGTTGTTCCATCCGAGGCGGTGGGCCATCTGCTCAGCCGATCCGACCAGCAGTTCTGCAATGACTGCAATACCGGCCGAAGCGATAAGAAGCATCCCGATACTGCGCGAAACAGACCAGGAATGATGTCCATTGCCTTCAGCTCCCGCATTTGCCGTTCGATCCGGGCAGAAGATGTGGGCGTGGGTTTTCAGGGTGAAGAGCAGGCCAAGTACATAGATGACCAGCAGGATCACACACGCGCCGATGGAGAGGGCATGTTGATGCGAGGAGATGTCCTGATCGTGCAGTTCGACGGCGGAGAAATGGAAGATAGCGGGAATGAGCATGGCCGCGACGGCGAGGGCGAGCAGGCCGGAATTGGTTTCGGCCGAGCTCTTGTTGAAGGTCTGCCGTGGATGTTTTAGGCCGCCGAACACCATCGCGCCGCCCGCGACGAGGAGGATGTTGCCAAGGATGGAGCCTGTGAGCGACGCCTTAACAATGTCGTTCAAGCCGCGTGTGAGGGCGACGAGGCCAAGGATCAGTTCAGCGGCGTTGCCGAAGGTGGCGTTGATCAGCCCACCCCAGGTCGGGCCGGTGCGTTCGGAGAGATGCTCGGTGGCTTCGCCCATCAGTGCCGCGAGCGGAATAACGCCGACGCAGGCAAGGAAGAACGTGGCGATCGGTTCCCACGACTGACCTTTGCCAAGCCAGAGGTGAATGGCAAAGGCGGCCGGTATCGCGAGCAGGCCGAGGAGATTGAGGTAACGCATGAGGTTCAGTCGTTGAATAATGCGGGCAGGTCGCGAGCCCCGTGTACAACGCGCACCAGGCTGATACCGCCCTTGATTCGGGTGAAGAGCAGAAGATATTTCCCGACTGGGAAACTTCGAAGTGCTGGCGCGAGATCGTCTCGCATCTGCCCTGCGCCCGGGAACTTCGCGAGCATATCCAACGTTTCGTTGATCCTGCTAATAAACTGATTCGCGGCTGGAAAGTTGTTCTCCCCGATATGCAGCCAGATTTGAGTCATGTCCAGTTTCGCACGCTTAGAGCGTTTGATCCTGGGCATCAGACAGCCTTTTGCCGTCTCTCGGCCAGCAAGCGACGACCTTCGGCTTTTATCTCTTCAGCATCCCACTCTTCTGATTCGCCCTGCATTCCTTCGGCGATCGCCTTGCGAAGATCATCGACATCCTGTTGCTGGAGTAATTCGTCCGCACGCACCATGGCGATGGCGGCGAGGACAAAGTCCTCAGCCGACTTGAAATCGCCGCAATCCACCTTTGACTGGACGTAGGCAAGCAGTTCGGGAGTTAAGATGAGATTCATAAAGCTCCGATCGATACGAACACCATAACATATTAGGCGAAATCCTGCATGATGTTCACGCCCCATCTTGCGGGCTGGAGACTGCGTGTAGAATGATCGCATGCAGAAGCTATTGCCCGATCGGCTGAAGAATCTGTGGAAAGACGTGGAGGCCCAAAAAGCCACGGCCGAGGAGTTTGAGGTTCAGCAGGAACGCTGGTTTCAGGAATATCGCGACATCTGGAAAAAGGCCATGCTGCTGGATGGCCAGACCGAATTGGGCAACAGCCTGCTCGTCGAACTGGGCAAACATGTTGGCTGTGATGATCTGGTCGAAGTGAGGCGGCGCTGCGCTGAGGCATCGAAGGGCGTTGCGTCGGAATGGCAGGAGATCGTCAAGCCGGGCGACCGCGAGTCGGTCGAGCGGTTTTACAATCAGAGCGTGGCCGAGATTTACGGGCTGCTCTGGTGGCATGCACTCGAGGACGACCACTCTCCCTTGGCGTACGTGGCGGCCGTCGAGTTTGCCAAAGACCACGGCTGCAAAAGCTATCTGGATTTCGGGTCAGGCGTCGGGTCGGGCGCAGTGCTCTTCGCACGACATGGATTCGAGGTAGCCTGTGCCGACATCAGCACGCCGCTCTTGGATTTCTGCCGATTCCGCCAGAGTATCCGCGGGATACAGGGCCAATTCTTCGACCTGAAGAGGACGGGCCTGCCGCGTGAAACCTATGACATGATCACGGCGATGGATGTCTTCGAACATCTATTCGATCCCGTGACGGCCATTACCCAATTGTGGGAGTCTTTGAAACCGGGAGGTTTTATCTATGGCCGATTTCACGCCGAAGAAGGCGACGAGCGGGCGGGCCACATTGTCAGCACATTTGCGCCAACCTTTGAACGCATGCGTGAGCTCAAACTGGTCGAAGTGTGGCGCGACGAGTGGGTGTGGGGCCACGTCGTTTTGCAGAAGCACTAGTCGCCAGTCAATTCGTCACAACTATTTATAGTTGCCGGCTATGCAGCAGGCGATGCAAGATCGCCTCCATTGTTAACGGAGATTTCATTATGAGAACGCAACGATTTGGGGTTTTCGCGGCGCTGTTGATCCTTGTCATGTCGGCATTCGCGGCGAAACCCGCGTTGGCCGCCACACCCGCGGTGCATGATGACGCCGCCTTCTTCGACAAGGAGACCGTCGATCAGGCCAACAAGCAGATCACCGCGATCAAGGAAAAATTCGGAAAGGATCTGATGATCGAAACCTTTCCGGCCATCCCCGAAAAGTTCAAGGGCAACTACGATCCCAACGCCAAAGGCAAAACCTTCGATGAATGGGCGAAGGCCCGCGCCCATGATCTGGATCTAAACGGAATTTACGTCCTCATCTGCAGAGACCCGAGGCACCTTCAGGTCGAAGTCGGGCGAAACACTCGACAGAAGGCATTTCCGAACGCCAAGGAGTTGAAAGACATCCTTGTCAACAACTTCGCCGAGAAGAAGTTCAGCGATGGCCTGCTGCAGGGCGTTGCGTACGTCGAGAAAACGCTGCAAAAGAATCTCGGCGATCAGAATGTCGAATCCGTCGCGCCGGACCACGGCGATATCCAGCACGGGGGCGCGGCCACGCCAAAGGCTAAACACGGCCTGCCGTGGGGCATGATCCTGCTGCTGATCGTCGGCGTTGTCGTGATTATCAGCATCATTCGACGGATGGGTGCTCGTCAAAACAATTACGGACCGGGCCCCGGCACGGGTTACGGCGGCGGTGCCGGGCCGTCCTACGGTTATGGCGGCGGTGGCGGATATGGCGGGGGCGGCGGCGGATTTTTTAGAGGCCTCTTCGGCGGCATCGTGGGCGGAGCGGCCGGCAGCTACCTCTACGACAAGATGCGCGACCAGGGCCAAAACTCACAGACACCCCCAGGCGGCGGCAACATCGATTCCTCCTCTTCCGACAGCGGATCCAGTGGCGGTGACTTTGGCGGCTCCAGTGATTCCGGATCCAGTGGCGGTGACTTTGGCGGCTCCAGTGATTCCGGATCGAGTGGCGGCGACTTTGGAGGAGGCGGGAGTGATTTTGGCGGCGGTGGAGATTTCGGCGGCGGTGGCGGAGATTCAGGAAGTTCCGGCGGCGACTTCTAAAGCAGGTAAACTACAACTTGAATCCTCAAGTGAACCAGGCCCACATCGCGGCCTGGTCTTTTTGAAGGTGCACATTGGCCCCGATGTCGTCGGATGGACGGGGTATTCGAGGGACGCCTTGGCAGCGCACTGTGCCGCCTGAGCCAAATTGCTGCGCCGCCATTTAATCGGCTCCGCCCGCTTTTGACATCAACTTTCGTACCGCTACACTAATCGCCACTTTTCGACGGAGTTGGAATGGATTCCAATAGCCGGGCACTGCTGGCATTACCTTTGCGAAGGGACCCGGGACCACTCGTGACAATAGAACGTTGGTCAAATCGAACCAGGTATAAACTGGCGCGTGCTATTCTCTCCGTTGGATTGTCCATGTGTTGTGCTCCACTCTACGCTCAGCCTGCGCCCGCAACACAGCCGGGGCTCGCAGTGCCTCCGGCACTGGTTGGCAAGCCGGTGGAAGAGATCCGCATCCTCGGACAAACGCACGTCGTCAACTCGGGCGTGCAGGCCGAAATCCGCCATCAAATTCAGACGCGCGAGGGCGAAAAGTTTGATCCACAAACCGTGCAGGCCGACTATCAGCGCATCTACGGCTTGAAGCGATTCAGCAACGTGGAAGCCCGGGTTGAACCCACCGCAACCGGCGTTATCGTCATCTTCGTTGTGGGCGAACAAAGCCAGATCAAGGAAATCGTCTTTCGTGGAAACACCGCGGTGGACAATGACACGCTCAAAGGCGCGATCGGCCTGAAGGCCGGCGAGGCAATTGACCCCTTCCGCATCGCCAGCGCTCGCGAGGCCATCGAACGACTCTACAAGACTCGCAACTTCACCTACGCCCACGTAGATGTGCCCGAAGATCCGCTGGCCAAGAAGGGCGAGCTGATTTTCAACATCGTTCAGGGCCCGAATGTCACGATTCGAAAAGTGGAGATTCTGGGCAACCGGTCTTTCTCCGACGACAAGCTCAAGGACGTCGTCAAGACGACAAGCTGGTTCCCGATTTTCCGCCCCGGCACCCTTGACCTCGACGTGCTCGAACAGGATGTGTCGGCGATCCGCCAATACTACGAACAACACGGCTATTTCGACGCCCGCGTCGGACGAAAGCTCAGCTTCTCGGCCGACCAGAGCGAGGTGATGGTCAGCTTCGTTGTCGACGAAGGCCGGCGCTACACCATCGACAAGATCGAATTCCAGGGCAACTCCGCCTTGCAGGAAGTACGGCTTCGCAAAGTGGTCAGGCTGACCACTGGCAAGCATTACGATCAGGAAGCCGTCGACCGCGATGTTCGCAACATCGTCACGCTCTATAGCCCGCTGGGTTTCATCTATCAGCCGGCCCAGACGATGGAGCCGAATCCCGCCTACCTCCACATCCGACCCAAGGAAGTGTTTCATAAGGACGCGGGCAAGGTCGATTTGGTCTTCGACATCAGCGAAGGACGAAAATTCCGCGTGGGCCGAATCCTGGTCAAGGGCAACACCAAGACCCAGGACAAAGTGATCCTGCGCGAGATGCGCGTCACGCCCGGCCAGTTGTACAACTCGGGTGAAATTCAAAACGCCATCGATCGCCTTCGCGCCCTGCAGTTTTTCAGTGACGTGCGCGTAACCCCCATCGGCGATCTTCCCGAAGAACGCGATGTGCTGGTCGAAGTGACCGAGCAGAGCACCGCGCGGTTCCTCGTCGGAGCGGGCGTCACCAGCAACAGCGGCATCATCGGCAACATTACCTTCGAGCAGCGCAACTTCGATTGGCGCGCGGTTCCAACCAGCTCCGCCGACGTGATCAATGGCCGCGCGTTTGTAGGCGCGGGCGAATATTTCCGCATCAACCTCGAGCCCGGCACGGTCGTGAACCGGGCAACCGTCGACTTTGTCGAGCCATGGTTGTTCGATCTCCCCTACAGCCTGGGATTGAACCTGGGCGTTTCGGATCGCGTTCGCGATGTTTACAGCGAACAGCGCACCGGCGCACACGTCTCGATCGGCCGGCGTTTTCTTCCCGACTGGTCGGTGAAGCTAACCCTGCGCGGCGAAGACGTCCGCATCCACGAAATCGATCATGAAGAACGGCGCGCCGAGGAAATTCTCAATCTGCTCGGGCACAACACCGTGACGGCCGCTGGCTTTGAAGTGCGCCGCGACACCACCGACAGCCCGATCCTCGCCACCCGCGGCAGCGTCATCACCGGATCGTACGAATACGTAGGTGCATTCGGCGGCGACTTCCACTTCCACAAACTCGACGCCGGTTGCGATTTCTTCCAGACTGTGCACGAGGACGTATTGGAGCGGAAAACCGTCCTGCGCTATCACGCCGACGCCGGCTACATCAATGGCGACGCCCCGTTCTTCGAGCGGTTTTACGCTGGTGGCATCGGCAGCATTCGCGGATTCAAGTTCCGCGGGATCAGCCCACGCTCCGGCCCACGGCAGGATGCCATCGGCGGCGAGTTTACCATGACCGGCGGCGTCGAACTCAATTTCCCCGTCTATTCCGACAGCATCCGCGGCGTGGTCTTCACCGACGCAGGCACGGTCGAAAGCAGCGTGAAACTAGGCACCATCCGCAGCAGCGTCGGCGTGGGCATTCGCTGGACGCTACCGCTCTTCGGGCAAGTGCCGCTGGCCTTCGATCTGGCTTATCCAGTGACCAAGGACGACCAGGACCAGAAACAATACTTCAGCTTTTCACTTGGACTTTTACAGTAGAATATCGATCAAATCAGTGAGGTTTTTAGAAAGGAACTCCAGATGCGTTTGAGTTATTTATTCCCTGCCCTCGCGTTGGTTGCCGCCTTTGCGGCCGCGCCCGTTCGGGCTCAGGAAGCACAAAAAATCGGCACCGTAAATCCGGCCGGCGTCTTCGAGAAGATGGAAGAGCGCGGCGATGCGCAAAAGGCGCTCAACAACGCGCTGGAGGACTTCAAGAAAAAGGACGCCGATTTCAAAGCCAAGCTCAATGAGCTCAAAGGTCGCCGCGATCAGCTTGAGAGCAAGAGCAAGCAGTTCATCGAGCTGAATCAGCAGCTCATGAACGACGCGATCCAGTACGACACCTGGACCAAGATCTCCCAGGCGAATATGCAGCGCGAGCAGAAGCAGATGCTCGTCGGGCTTTTCCGCCAGATTCAAGAGGCCGTTGGCAAGGTCGCCGTGCTGAAGAAGATCGACGTCATCCTGACCGATCAAAAGGTCGAAATCCCCGAGGATCCGAACATCCTCGGCCAGATGGACATCAATCAGCTTCGCGGCCTGATCAATTCCCAGGTCGTCATCTACAACGCCGGCAAGCTCGACATCACCCAGGATGTAATCCTGATGCTGAACAACGATTATCTGAACAAGCACAAATAATCGCGCCCGACCAAATTCAGAAATCGGCCCTCTTCCTGTTGATTGGAAGAGGGCCTTTTTATGCGCCACAAACACCGATGTGCCGCTTGATCGTGCGATACCGATTCTCTTTCGTCGTTTTCGCAATACTCGCCAGTTCAACCACTTTCTACTACGCTTGCACCCGATATGAAGGCGTTGACCCTGGCGGAAATTGCGGCGCTGTTGAACTCACCGGTCTCGGGTGACGGTTCGCGAATCATCACCGGGATTAACACACTCCTCGAGGCGTTGCCAACCGAGATTTCCTTCCTCGGGTCTGACGCGTACGCCCGCGAGCTGCGCGAAACCAAAGCGGCCGCCGTCATCGTCCAGCGCAAGGTCAAACTCCCCCCCGATCCGGGCAGGCCGATAATCCTCGTTGACGATGCCGATCTCGCCGTGGCCAAGCTCTTAACGGCGATGGCGCCGCCCATCCCCCGCCCGCCGGTCGGCCTCGATGCCCTCGCCCGAATTGACGCCACCGCCCAAATCGGCGACGGCGCAGCGATCGGCCCGTTCGTTTACGTCGGCGCAGGCAGCCGCGTCGGCGCTGGCACCGTCCTCCACCCCGGCGTCTACATCGGCGACGAAGTCAGCATCGGCGAAAACTGTGAGCTCTTTCCAAACGTCGTCATCCGCGAGCGCATCAACATCGGGTCCCGCGTCATCATCCACGGCGGCACCGTCATCGGCAGCGACGGCTTCGGCTATCGCTGGGATGGCGGCCAGCACGCGAAAATCCCCCAGATCGGCACCGTTGTCATCGAAGACGATGTCGAGATCGGTTCATGCGTCTGCATCGATCGCGCAAAATTCAGCACCACCTCCGTCGGGCGCGGAACGAAAATCGACAACCTCGTGCAGATCGCCCACAACTGCCAGATCGGCCCGCACTGCATCATCGTCGGTCAGGCCGGCCTCGCCGGTTCGGTCCACCTCGGCACCGGCGTCGTGTTAGGCGGCCAAAGCGCCGTCCGCGATCACATCCACGTCGCCGACGGCATCATGGCCGCCGCCCGCACCGCGATCATTTCAACATTCCCAGCCGGTACAACGCTCAGCGGCGTACCCGCGATGAACCACCGCCAGAACCTCCGCGAGCAGGCCGCCATGCGCCGCGTTCCGGATCTTGTGGTGCAGGTGCGCAACCTTCAGGAAGAACTCGCGAAGCTGAAAAACGCGACGTCCGAGCGACGACCCGACGGCGCGGCGAAGAGTTAAGCGCCGAGTTTCGAAAGAATATATTCAGCGCACGCCCGAGCCCCATCCAGCCCCACCGGCGGCTGTGGAAACGGTGCCTGCATCAATTGCGCAAGATAGCCCGCCCACTTCCCGCTTTCAAAATCTTCCAGCGGAATTTCACGCTGCCCAACAAACGACGGCGCTTCTGACTCAAACAATTCTTCCTCGCGAAATCCGGTTCGCCTCGGCCAAAGCAGCGGCACGCGCGTCGCCGCGCAGTCCGCAACAATGCCATAACCAAATTTGCATACCACCGCCTGACACGCGTGCAGGATATCGATGAACGTCATCCGCTCATCGATTCGCACCGGCCGCACCGTCGCCGGCAGCGCCACCGGAATCGGCTCGGGATAAAGAAACACCATCCCCGACTCTTCGGCGGCGTTCGTCAGTGATTGCGTCTGTAACCCTCCGCGCATTCCAATCAAAACCCGCGGCCGTGGGTCCGACGTCTCAATGCCAATGTGCGTGAGTACATCCTGCAAGTTTCGAGTCGCATGTCGCGCCACCAGCGGCATGTCAATCGACTCCGCAAAAAGCGATGTCGGATGACTCAACGGCAGCCGCAGATAGGCCGACATCTTCTGATAGCTTGCGCGAATCGTCTGAAGCAATCCGTCATACCCCGGAATCGCATTCACATACGGCTGATAAATCCAGTCCCACGTGAAATTGCCGATCCCGATGCACGGCACCCCCGCCGCTTCAGCAATATCCCCAGCCAGAAACGGAATATCCGCAACCACAAGCGAACTGCCACTCTGCCGCACAAATGCCGCCTCCGGCCCGACAATCCTGTCACGATGCGAAATCAATTCCGCGGCACTCTGCAGCGTCTTCACCGCATTCACCTGCAGCGGCGTATCTTCAATCGCGCCCGCGTCGATCGCCACCTTCTCACACCGAACATCCAGCCCTGCAAACAACCACTGCGGCGCGGCCGTGCGCACGTGAATTTCCAGTGCCGGCCTAACCTGCAGCAAACGGCGAATCACTTCGCCGGCCCGACGCGCATGGCCAAACCCGTGGCCGCTGATGTAGTAAGTGATGCATTTATTCATGTTGTGAGGCAGCGCGATCTCGGTTCACATCTCGGCGATCAATCGTGCCCGGCCGGAACGCGCTCAAGCACCGCCCGGCCCCGCAGACCCTTGTTTTCAAAGGTCAGTCCAAGGCTGCCGAAGCGAATGGCATCCAGCGGATTCGCCGCGCCCGCGCCAGCCTTCGGAGCTGCCGGGCATCCGTAAATCGTCGATTCCATGGTTTGATACTCTTCGTTCCAGACATACTTTCCGCCGCCCGGACAGACAAGCTCCGTTTGCCACAGGCGTTGGTGCAGCGCCACCGGATCTTCCGCCGGATAGAGCCGCTTCCACTCATTCAAAATCGGCAGGTTGGACCACGACTTCGCCTGCATCTGATTCTGGAATTCCTTGCGTCCGGCCCGCGTAACCGTATCGATCATCCGCCGATCGATCTGAACGCTCACGCTCTCCCCAAGCCACGGCCGCGTTGTCGCGGCGGCCTTGGTCGTCGTGGATAACGATTTCGGAAAAACAGATACTCAGGCGCTGTCGCAAGTGCCGGTGATTTGCCGTCATGCACTTTCGCCAGCCTGGAAATCTGCGCCAACGAGTTGGTCACTACAACGACGTCTCCGATCTGTGCCACATATGCACTGATCACCCGGTCTGGAGAAACCGCGCCCGTATATGGAACGCCCTGCACCTCACTGGCCACAGCCTTCGCGGCCGCATAAGACTGCCTCTGCATCGCCATCTGCGCGTTGAGCAGCTTGTGCAGCGCGCCCGCATCCTTCGGCTCCATCAGAATCGCTACATCTGATCCGGTGCGAAAATACGCGTCCGATCCGGTGATCGCGACGCTCCCGATCAACGTCGGGCCTATGATCCGCCCGAGCCCAGTCATCGGGAGGCAAAGCTGCCGCTGATACCGTTCCTTCGTCTTCGAATCCTCGGCCCGTTCCTCGGCTAAGAGCAGAATCGGCCATCCCGTACGATTCGCCTCATCCGCCACCGCCAGCGCCGCCTCAAATGTTGCAAAAAAGATCGCGTGCTGATCCGCCGGGATCGCGGCGGCCAGCGGATCAATCGCCGGTTTGGCGTCCTTCAACAACGCCTTGAAATCCATCGCCTCCACCGTGATGCCCGGCAACGTATCCACGTCCACGGTCGGCGCTTCCGGCTTGGAATTCGCCGGCAGCACCCGGTCCAACTGCAGGTTCTCACTCACCGCCCGCCCGCCGGAAAAGAGATTGTACGTCTCTTCCATCTCCGAGCCGCGAATAGTTCCACCGGCCTGCCGCTCGTCAGCCGTCTGCGCACCGCGATCGCGATTTGCGGTATCCATCTGATGCCGAAACCACGCCGCGCCGGGAATGTTTCGGTCGGTCAAATCCTGATAGTAATCGTGCTTGGCCGTGAGAAATTCTGCCTTGGCCTGCGCCTTGCCCGCAGCCGCGGCCAGCTTGAACTTCACGCCCGCCATGCCCGACCGGTCCGCCTTGGGCACATAGAGCCGGCCTTTAACTTCCTGACCGTCAACGGCCCGGATGTGCAGCGTAACCTCAGACGCGCCGGGATTCCCTGCCGTGACGTACACCTCACCCGCACCATCCAGCGCCGCGCGTGGCGTCATCAATTGCAACACCTGCCAATTGCGATAATCAGGCGACTTGCCCTCGGCGGGGAGCGTCCCTTCGGTGATCGTCAAGTCACCCGGGTGAACACTGTAGAAAACATCGGCCGCAAAGATGGAACTGGCAAAAAGGAGAACGATCAACGCCGCGGGAAAGCACGTGGATTTGCGCATGGAATTTCCATTCATTCACAAAGCGGTGAGCGTTGTGGAAATCACACTCATCGCAACGGAACAGGCCGACAAGGCGAAAACATCGGGCGCGCACTGATTACCCAAGCCGGGCCATCTCGCCAAACCGTTCCTTCAAATCAAAGTAAAGCTTGTCATACGTCGCAAAGTGCCGGTCATAAACTTCCCCGGCCTTCTTATTCGGCGAAACTTTCGTCGTCTGCCGAATCGACGATTTGCACGCCTCTTCCACACTACTCCACGCCCCCGTGCCCACGCCCGCCAGCAGTGCCACGCCATACGCCGGACCCTCCGTCGCGTTGGTCAGCACCACCGGCTGCTTGTAAATATCGGCCTGGAGATGCCGCCAGAAATCCGACCGCGCCCCGCCGCCACTGGCGCGCACCTGCGTGATCGGGATGTTCATCCCCTGCATAATCTCCAGCGCATCGCGCATGCCGTACGTCACGCCTTCCAGCAGTGAGCGAATCATCATCGCCCGGGTACTCCGCGCTGTCAGACCAACCCACCCGCCGCGTGCCAGCGGATCCGGATGTGGACATCGCTCACCCGTCAGATACGGCAGGAAAAACAATCCTTCCGACCCGATCGGCGCGGCCTGGGCCTCTGCGATCAGCAACTCATACGGATCAACTTTCCTTTTCTTCGCGGCCGCGACTTCGCCATCCGCCAGAGTATTTCTAAACCACTGAAAACTTCCTCCCGCCGCCAGCATGCATCCAAACACGCACCACTTGTTCGGCACCGCGTGACACATCGTATGAACCCGCCCCTTCGGGTCGCGGTTGGGCTGATCCGCATGAGCAAACACAACGCCGCTCGTGCCGAGCGTCGCGCTCACAATGCCCGAGGTCACAATGCCATTTCCCACCGCGCCCGCGGCCTGGTCCCCTGCGCCGCCCACGACCGCGATCCCCTCACGCAACCCCATGCTCGTCGCCGCGTCGGCATGCAGAACGCCCGTCACTTCCAGCGATTCATGCATCCGCGGCATAAGCTCTTTATCAATTTCCAACAGCCGCAGCAGCTTGTCCGACCAAGTGCGGTTCACCACATCAAGCAACAGCGTGCCGCTGGCGTCCGAAACTTCCGTCGCATACTCGCTGGTCATCCGATATCGGATGTAATCCTTGGGCAGCAGGATGTGTTTGGTGCGGTCGTAAAGCCGCGGCTCGTTCTCGCGCAGCCAGAGAATTTTCGGCGCGGTGAAGCCCGTCAGCGCCGGATTCGCCACCAGCTCGATCAGCGCCTCGCGGCCACCCGCCTTCGACTCGATCTCCGCGCATTGCTTTGCCGTCCGCTGATCATTCCACAATAGGGCCGGCCGCAACGCCTTGTGCCCATCCGCCAGAAACACACTCCCGTGCATCTGCCCCGAAAGCCCAATACCTGTGATGTCGGCCGGCTTCACCTTCGCCTTCTTCACCACGGCCTTGGTCGCCTTGCACGTCGCCTGCCACCAGTCCTCGGGATTCTGCTCCGACCAACCCGGCTTTGGCGTGGAAATAGGATGCTCGGCCATGGCCGTCGCCAGCACCTTCCCATCCTCATCACAAATAAGTGTCTTCGTACCGCTGGTCCCGATGTCGATCCCGAGAAGATAGCCCATTGCGAATGTTCCTCCGCGT
>JBBRHH010000013.1:0-24681 GCA_038222915.1 Tepidisphaerales bacterium | reverse complement strand
AGATGAGTGCGAGATCAAGTTCTGGCGGCAGTCGAACCATCTGGTGGAACAGCCGAAAATCTGGGACCGGGCGCGGGAGATTGATCCGGCGTTTACCTGTGCAAACATCTGCTGGTGGTATGCGATGTATTCGTCGGCGGACTTCATGGTGACGCCGAGGCCAATGTATCCGGCCGATGGGCGGAAGCTGCCGGATGTGTGGACGCATCCCGAAGAATTGCGGCAATCGCTGCAACGCGATCTGGGCCAGTTTCCGTTGTTCAAATTCTGGGGGCCGGCGACTTCGATCGAGGCGACGCAATGGATTGCCAATGCGGCCATTCGCGTGGACCAGCAATTCAGCCCGGTTTTGTCGCTCGTATATCTCCCGCATCTGGATTACTGCCTGCAGCGGCGCGGGCCAGAGCCGAAGGGGTCGGAAAAGGATCTTCGTGAGGTGGACGCAGTGTGCGGGCAGTTGATCGATCATTTTACTGCTCGCGGGGCGCGGGTGGCGATTTTGTCAGAATATGGAATTACGGCGGTGTCGCGGCCGGTGCATTTAAACCGCGTGCTCCGCGAGGCGGGGTTGATTGTGGTGCGCGATGAGATGGGGCGTGACGTTCTGGATGCGGGAGAGAGCAAGGCGTTTGTTGTGGCCGACCATCAGGTGGCGCATGTGCACGTGAATGATCCGACCGTGCTGGATCGGGTGAGGGAGTTGGTGGAGAAGACGCCGGGCGTGGAGCGGGTGCTGGACGCGGCCGGCAAGCGTGAGATGGGTCTTGATCATGCCCGGGCAGGAGAACTGGTAGCCATCGCCAGTTCCGATTCGTGGTTTACCTATTACTACTGGCTGGACGACTCACGAGCGCCGGATTTTGCCCGGACGGTCGACATCCATCGCAAGCCGGGGTACGACCCGGCCGAGTTGTTTATCGATCCTGCCCTGCCGATGGCAAAAGCGAAAATCATCTGGACGCTGCTGCGCAAGAAAATGGGGTTTCGTGCGATGCTCAATGTGATTCCACTGGATGCCGGCATCGTGCGTGGGTCGCATGGGCGGGCGTCGGCGTCGGCTGAACAGGGGGCGATGGTGATGACGGATCAGGCGGGATTGCTGGAAGGGTCGCACGTCGAGGCAACGGGGATATTTGATTTGATCCTGCGCCACCTGACGGCTTGATCAGGCGGGGACGCCTTTGACGATCAGGTTGCCGGCCTCATCTTTCACGATGGGGAAGCCCGGCAGATCGCGCCGGGCGGGGCCGAGGGTGACGTGGCCGTCGGCGTCGAAGGTCGAGTCGTGGCACTTGCAGTAGAACGACTTGTCGTTGGATACTCTAAGAACGCAATACTTGTGGGTGCAGATGGAACTGATAGCGAGCAGTGATGCACCGCGGCGGATGACGAAGATGCCGCGTTCGCTGTAGCGGTCATAAACGCCGTCTGCTGCATAGGCGGATTCGGGGCCGACGTTGAGATCGATACGTGAGCGGCCGGCGAAGGGGTCACCACCGCCGCCGGGGCCGGCACAGCCAGCCGCGGCGGCGGCGGTCAGAACGAGGAGTTGCCTGCGGTTTAAGCTCATCGAATCTTCTCTTGGTGTTCTACTTTAGTACTCGAAGATCAGGCTGGTGACGATACCCCAGCGGAAATCGTCGCGGGCACCTTTGTCGATGGGGAAGGCGTAGCCGATGCCGAACTTCGGCTGGCCGAGCCCGATCGATTTCATGGCGAAGCGGAGGCCGACGACGCCCGTCAGGCTGTTGATGCCAGCGCCTTCCTTGTTGAACGGACGTTCGCCGTCAATTTCAATGATCGGCGTGACGCGCTGAAAGCCGGGAATTGGCAGCACGTCGTGCTCAAAGTTGTAACCGGCCAGAAGCGCGTATTCGAGGGTGCGGCCGCCGCCGTCTTCACCTGGGCCGAAGAGCATCGAATAGCCGACGCTGCCGAGAACGGCGAAGTGGTCGCTAAGGCCCAGCGCGAAGTAAGTGCCGGGGACGACTTCGGTGTTCTTGGAGATGGACGTGTTGGTGGGAATGGCGACCTCGACGCGAGCGCCGATGGTCAGGTCAAATTTGCCCGAGACGTATTGGTAAATCGGATGACGCGCGGCAATTTCGACATTGCCGATGCCTTCGGAGCGCTCGCGGGTGGTTCGGCCAAGATTGTCGGGCTCGGAACGTTCGGTTCCGCGCTCGTAGGGCATTTCAACTTCGAGGGTGAGCAGGCCGATCGAGTATTCGACTTCGGCCGTCACTGAATCGCTGACATTGCGATTCTTTTCGGAATGGAACCAATCGAGCCGGAGTTCCTGATCCCAATCCATTTCGTCGGCGAGCAGTGGCTCGGGAAACCAGTTGGTGGCGTACTTGCTGCGGTGATCGAGCAGATTCCAGAGGCCGTACCGGGTGTTGGTGGCTGTCGGGTCACTTGGTGTAACTGGATCACCGGCCCGTACGAGGCTGGAAGAGACCAGAACGGCGATGAGTGCGAGAGAGACGCGGAAGTGATTCATAAGCTCCTTGATTGAGATTGAGTCTCACTTGCTTATAACTTATGACAGAATTCTGTCAAGTACAGCCAAACTTTTCCACATGCCGTATCCTTGATGGCGTGTTTCAGTGGCAAAAATGGGATTGGTGGGCGCACTCCGATCAGGGCCTGATCGCCCGGGTTGTCATTGGGGCTTTGATTCTTTCGATCTTTGCCTGGGTGGATTGGCGCAAAAACGGAGCGGCGGCCACCCGCTGGCGGGAGTATCTGTTCCTCGTTGCGGCGGCAGTTGTGGCAATGGGGTACGGGCTCGTGAATGACCTGATTACTTCAACGATCTCGTGGGAATATTTTTTCTACGGCAAGGGGCTGATCGACACGCTTGGGCCGACGGTTCCGCCTGATGGGTGGGCACTGCATCGGGCGGCGGCAGTGGTTGGGATGCGCGCCAGTTGGACGGTTGGCCTGGTGGCCGGGGTGGCGCTGTTGTTCGCGAACAACCCACGCGCGGGAAAGGCGCGATTGAGCTATCGACGGCTGGTTGGATTTTTGCCGCTGGTGATTGGGGTGACCGCGGCGTGTGCGGCGGTTCTGGGCGTGGCGGGATATTTTGGCCGGCTTGCTTTTGTCTCCCGGGATTTTATGCAGATGGTTCATCGGGATGAGTTTCGGCCTTACCGGTTCATGGCCGTCTGGGGGATACATCTGGGGGCGTATGTCGGCGGAGTTTTGGGGACCGTGCTTGCCGTTTGGCGCGTGGTTCGCGCGCGACGGGTTAGTGCAGTGTGAATGTGACTGGAATAGTGTCCCCCACGTCCACGGCCTCGCCGTCCAGCATCGGTGGCGAATATTTCCATTGACGAATGCGTGAAACGGCGGCGTCATCAAGGAGGGCGTGGCCGGAGGATTTGACGAGGCGGACTTCGTCGACGTCACCGCTGGCGGCAACGTGGATGTAGATGATGGCGGTGCCTTCATAGCGGCGGCGTTTGGCTTCCTCCGGATAGGTGATCGGCATCTGGTTGCCGGAGGGGCCGCCGGAATTAAGCATACCTGCTCCGGAGACGGTTCGGCTGCGGCCGCTGCCGGGCGCCGTGGGGCCGGCAACATTGGATGTGTGGGGGCTCGACGGTCCTGAGACGTTTGAGATCGTATTTGGAATTGCGCCACCGGCCGTTGCCGAGGCATCGGACGCGAAGGTGCGCACCTTGGACTTTGTGTGCGGGATGGCAATGGGCTCGGCGGGGAAGGCGGATACTGCGGGGGAGTCGGCCGGCTCGAGCGGCGGCGTCACATGCTCCATTGGGAGCGCGGCCGGCTCGTCAGGAATCTCCCGTAGTGCGTCTTCGAGCGGCTCGACATTGCGATCGGGCATTGGACTGGTCGCGTGCGGAATCATGCCTTCGGACAGCGCGCCGATTGGACCGAGTTCGGCCGCGCCTTCGGGGATGCTGAGGAAGCCGAACGGCTGGATGCGCACCGGCGCTCGTGTTGCGTAGCGCAAAACGAGTAACAGCGCGACGACGACAACGGCATGCACGAGGATGGAGACGACGAACGCCGTGCTGAGCTGCCGGCGGTCAGCGGTGCGCCCCGCGCGGTGCCTGACAAACGGCACAATCGCCGAAAATGCTGCAACCGGCTCTGCCACCTCTTGCACCACAGTTTCGGCGGCAACCTCCGCTTCAGGCTCGTCGACGGCCGGAATTTCGTCCGTCATGTCGTCCGGTGAAACCAGCGGATGGGTTTCGGTCCAAACATCGGGATGTTCCAGCACCATTTCCATCATTGCACACCGGTCCACCGTATTAATATACGCCACGGACGGCTCGATCGTGCAAACCTTGCAGCGGTGGAGACTACTTTTTCGGTTCCAGCAGCTCGGGCTTTACAGGCGTCGTAACCTGCTTGGGCTGGGCCTTTTCCCACTCTTCTTCGCTGACCATCTTGACTTCATGCACATGGACGAAAGTGCCCTTCTTATTGCCTACAACGATGTCCGGATACTTGCCGCCCATGACCTTGGCGGCCATCACCTGCGTGCCGACGCCCGAGTCGTTGTCGACAAGGTGCGGGATGTATTCGGCGCTGCCGTCTGATCCGCGCTTGAGCTCGAACCAGTAGAGCACAGCGGCCTCGTTCACCTCCGGATCGCCGCCGGCGTGTGCCCACCAGCGCTTGCCGGTGACGATGTCTTTCAGGCCGTCGCCGTTCATGTCGACGAGGTCGACCGCGTGGGGCTGGGTGAACTTGACGCCATATTTATTGTCCTGCGGCAGCTTGCCCATGATCAGGTGCTGCTTGAAGGAAATTTCGCCCTTTTCATCCTTGATCTGTTCGAACCAGGCGAGGCCATAGCCGTGGGCTTCGAGGCTGGTGATGACGTCGGCCTTGCCGTCGCCGTTCACATCGTACGCGTACATCTGAGCGCCGCCGCTGCCAAAGTTGGCCGGGTGCTTCACCCATTCCGGATCGCCGTCAAGGCTCTTGGGTTGTTCCCACCAGCCCTGCGATTCAAGCAGATCCATCTTGCCGTCTCCGTTGACGTCGCCCCAGCCGATGCCGTGGGTGAACTTCTGCCAGCCGCCCTTGGGGGAGATGGGGTGAAAGGTCCACTTCTTGGAGGCGTCGGCGTAATCGGGCTGAACGTAGCCAAGCTTGCCGGCCGTGCTGCAGATGATCACCGGCTTGCCGGTGCCCAGCAGATCAACGAAGTTGGGCGATTCATTGTCGATTGAATCAAAAACGACGTGTTCCTTCCAAAGCTCATCCTTCCCCTGCGGATTTTCATACCAGCGGGCGGCCTCGCCGGGGAAGCCGATGACGAGCACGTCGGGATAGCCGTCGTTATTGAAGTCGAAGGTAAACGAGAAGAAGTTTTCGCCATAGCCATGCGGATCAAGCGGCTTGGGGTCCTGGCCTTTGGGCTTGTAGAACTGATGGGACTTCTTGAAATCGGGGCCTTCGTACCAGAACGGCCCGGAGGCAATATCGACGTTGCCGTCCTTGTTGAAATCGCCAAAGGTCGCGCCTTCGGAGAAGAACTTGTCGGTGATCTGGATTTTCTTCCACGTATGAAGCTCCTTGTCGGCAAAGGCGGCCGGCGCGGAGAGGAGCATCGCGAGGGATGCTAGGACGATGGACTTCATGGATGCGGTCATTGGTTTCCCTTGGCAAAACTGACGATTCATTTTCGGGACATCTTTATAACCGATGGGGGTGGGAAATGTTGGAAAGGACGATGGGAGTCAGGACGCAAACCAGGAGAGGTCAATGATGGCGTGGCCGACGATGAGGGGCCAGAGGTTGCCGGTTGCGACGTAGATGGTTGAGGCGAGCAGACCATGGCAGAATGCGTAGAGAAACGCGGGCGGGCCGCCGTAGATGTGGATGGATGCAAAGCGAGGGAGGATTCCGCAGCCGTTGAGATCGCGTTCTTTACAGTCACAGTTGCGAATGCCTTTGAGAGGATAACCGATAATTCATGGCTCCGGCGTCGTTGTGGGCGTCATCGGGAAACCGGGACTTTGGTTTTGGCGACGCTGGCGGAGCCGCCGGAGGATCCACGAACAGGGCGTGGCCGCGCAGCACAGGAGCGGGAACCAGATTGGGAACAGGACAAATGTCATACGACTCGGCGCGAGCAGCATTTCGTCGTCAACAATGTAGAAACCCAGGCCACCCCAATGCCGCATCATTTTCACGGCCTCGACGGGATCTTCAGGTGGGCGTCGCGCATATGCAAACCCGGGCGGACTGCTGGTATCGTTCGCACCGATGTGGCCGGTCAGCACCTCGCCATGCGAGACCGACACGCCGAAAATGTGCCAGTTGGTTCTGAATACGATCTCGTCCACCGCGTAGTAACCGCGTACCCAGAGGACAGCGATGATGCCGCATGCGAGAAGCGACAGCGCAAGCGTGATGTTGGAGAGGCGGTGGCTCAATTTTCCAGACTCGGCGCACGTGAGCGGTGCAGATTAGCGGTGGAGTTGATTCAGGATTCAATTCTACTGCAACGACGAAAGCGTGTGTGGCCGAAGAATAAGTATTTGCACTTAGATGCAATCACGGATAGCGAAAACATGCTTGCATTTCGTTATCTCGTTCGTGTAATATTGGCAAAACTTTTTACCAACTTAAGGAGAACTGTGAAACACTTCGCACCGATTATCGTCGGAATTATCGCGCTTTTGGGGCTGATGGCCACCGTTTCCGTTGCCAAGGACGCCGACAAAGACTGGGTTAAACTCGGCACGCGCACGGTCGACTACAAAGGCGACAAGGACACGATTGAAGTAGGCAAGTCGGAAGGAAAATTCACCCATATCCGCATTCGTGTAGAAGACGGTGATTTGATCATGGAAAAGATCAAGGTGACCTTCGGCAACGGTGATATTTTCGAACCGGACACGCGGGCGGAATTCCGCGAGGGCAGCCGCAGTCACGACATCGAATTGCCCGCGAAAGTTGCCGGCCGGGTCATTAGCCGCGTCGATTTCTTCTACCACAGCGAACACAAGCACGACAAGGCAACGGTGATCTTGTTTGGGCGGGAAAAGTAAACCGACTCATGCCAGATGACATGTGCCTCATTCGAGGGACGTGTCGACGATGGCCAGCGTGCTGTTGTTTTCGACATAGCTGACGCTGGTGAGGCCGAGCATGCTGCGCAGTTTTTCTGCGGCAACATTTTTCAATGGGCCTGGGGATTCGGCTTTGCCGGGTTCGGGCTGGGGGAAGGCGGTGGATCTTGCTGTGTGGAAGGTGATGTTGCCTTCGACTTTTTGCAGGGCCTGGTGAATGTGGCCGTTGAGAACGGTGACGGAGCCAAAACGTTTTAAAAGAGCCAACGCCTGGGCGGAGTCTTCGGTACCCCAGCCCCATTTGGGGTAGACGGCCCAGAGGGGGACGTGGGCGTAGACGACGATGGGTGTGCTGGAGGTGAGGGATTCGACGTCTTTTTTCAGCCAGTCGAGTTGGTCCTGGCCGAGGAACCCGAGGCCGCCGGGCTTTAGGTTGGCTACGTTGACGAGGCCGACGAAGTGGACGCCGTTGTGGTCGTAGCTGTGCCAACCTGTGCCGCGCGTGGCCTTGCCGTAGCGTTCGAGGTAGGCCTTGCCGTCGTCGGTGAAGATGTCGTGTTCGCCGGGGATGTAGAAACTGTCGCGGACTTTTGCGCCCTTGACGATTTACGCGACGGCGTCGAATTCCGAGGGCTTTGAGAGATGGGTGAGGTCGCCGTTGTGGTGGAGAATATCGGGGGGGGGGGGGAGGGTGTCGTTCGTGAACATTGCGACATTCGGCGCGTTCCTGACTACATAGAGGAAGCATATCAGCTTTTTAGAACGAGGTAGAGACGAATGAACATTCGCGCCCATTGGTGTTGCGTCGTGGTGGTTGGGGTTTGCGTGTTTTACTCTGCGGCTCGGGGCGCAGAGAGTAACAGTGGCTGGCGCGGGGATGGGTCGGGGAAGTATGCGGTGGAGAATCCGCCGGTGAAGTGGTCGCAGGTGAGTAAGAGTGTGGAGGGGCTGCGGTTTCAGGCGCGTAAGCCTGTTGAGGGGGATCTGGGGACGCCGATGCCGGACGGCGTCATACGGGAGTGGCTTGTCGTTGGGCCGGTGCCATTGGTGAAGCATGGAGAGGAACAAGTGGGGTTGGCGGATGAGGCGAATTTAGTGCCGGAGGCGGGGCAGGCGGCCGGGGAGTTGAAGTGGAAGAGTGTGACGCTGGATTCGGCGTATGTGAATTTTACGAAGATCTTTGAGAAGCCGGAGGATGATGATGTGGCCGGGTATGCGGCGACGAATATTTATTCGCCGACGGGCGGGCCGTTTCGATTGCACATCACGATGGTGGGACATGCGCGGATGTGGCTGAATGGGAAGGCGCCCAAAGGGACGGGGACGCGCAATTCGATTGACCTGGCCAAGGGGTGGAACCGGCTGGTGCTGCGGCTTGCGCCGGGCGAGGGTGGTTGGTACATGGTACCGGTGTTTAACGGGCGCGGGCCTTGTGAATATCATGCCGACGGGTTTGCGTGGCATACACAACTACCGGGGACGTGGGAGGCGTTTTATGGCGGGGGGATGGGAGTTGGGTCGCCGGTGGTGGTGGGCGACAAACTGTTTCTGGAGAGCGATCCGCATGATCTGATCTGCATGGACAAGAACAGCGGGAAGGTGCTGTGGATTTCGCGGGCGAGTTATTTTGAGGCCGCGAGCGATGAGGAAAAGAAGCTACCGGCCTATGCGTCGGCACAGGAGATTGCGACCAAGCTGGATGCGGCGAATGCGGCGTTTGTGGCCGGTGCTGCGCGGGCGCAGTGGCAGGAGAAGGCGCGGCTGGAGGGAGAGTTGCGCAAGCAGATGAAGGCGGTGGATGCGGACAAATATGTTGCGGGGCTTGCGCCGGACGTGGGGTTTGCAGGTTTCACGCCGTGCACGGATGGAAAGTTTATTTACGCGTGGTTCGGCGATGGGGTGAGTGCTTGTTTCGGGCTGGATGGGACGCGGCGGTGGGTGCGGGTGGATCAGCGCAAGGCGCCCGAGCATGGGTTTTCATCTTCGCCGGTGCTGGTGGATGGGAAGTTCGCGATTTTCGAACGGGATGTAATCGCGTTCGATTGCGCGACGGGGAAACCGGCGTGGACGACGCCGACGATTGACCTGGACAGTTTCAACCCAGGGAGTTTCATTCATGGATCGCTGGTGGCCGCGAAGATCGGCAAGACGCCGGTGGTTGCGCTGGGGAACGGGATGATCATTCGGGCTAGTGACGGGAAGGTACTGCACATCGACAAGGGGGATACGCAGTCGGTGCCGACGGCGGTGGTGGAAGGTAACAAGATGCTGGTGGTCACCAATGGAAATATTCCGTTGTCGATCCGGACACTGCCCGCCGAGGCGAAGGAGGAGATGGAGGTGACGGCGAAGAAAGTGCCGATCGACCTGACGGGGTTTCCGAAGCATTATCTGCCGTGGCATCTGTCGTCGCCGCTGATCCACGATGGGCTGGTGTATATGTTGAACAATGCCGGGGTGCTGAGTGTGATCGACCTGGAGACGGTCAAGGTGGTATATCAGAAGTTGTTGGATCTGGATGTGTTTCAGGATCACAACGAGGGGGCGGCGCGGGGGATTGGGATCAGTCCGGTGCTGGCGGGGAAATATATTTACCTGATGGGAGATACGGGAACGACTTTGGTGATCGAGCCCGGGCGCACTTACAAGCAGGTGTCGAAGAACAAGATCGAGAACGTGGCGGCCGTGAATCACTGGTCGGAACGGCAGGAGCGGTTTGTGGCCAATCCGGTGTTTGATGGGAAGCGGATGTTCATCCGCGGGGAAGATGGGGTGTATGCCATTGAGTCCAAGTAGCTTTTACGGCTTCCGGCCGATGCAATAGAGGACGGTGCCGCCGCGGAGGAAGAGGGTTTGGCCGTGCGGGAGCGGGCACGCGCCGGACCCTTTGTCGGTCTTGTTGATGGCGACTTCCTTGTATTCCTTGTCACAGGCGAAGATGAGCGTTTGGCCGACGTCGTTGGCGAGGAAGATGTTTTTGCCGACCAGAATAGGGCTGGGGTAGATGTTGGCGGGGTCGGGGGCGCTCAACGCGCTGCGGATGGGAATTTCCTTGGTGTAGATGATCTTGCCGGTCTTGGCGTCGGCGGCGTAGAGGTTGCCCTCGTTGCTGGCGCAGTAGAGGATGTTGTCGTGGAGAAGGGGTGAGGCGTAGAAGGTGCCTTCGAGTTCATCTGAAGTCCAGACTGCGACACGTTTGAATTCGTCGCCAAGTTTTTCGGGGAGCTTGAGGGCGACGGTGGGGTCGCCGAGATAGTAGACAACGCCGTCCTGGACGATGGGGCTTGTATACTCGACTTCGGACAATTTTCTGGCGAGGACTTTGCCGTCGGTGAGGCGGATGCATGCGCCGCCGGGCGTGAAGACGACGTCGACATCGCCGATGTGGGCGGGCGCGGGGCTGCCGTAGGTGGGGGGAGTTTTCTCGGCCTTCCAGAGTGTCTTGCCGGTTTGTGGGTCGAGGGCGAGGAGGTCGGCAAGGCTAATGAGAAGCTTTCCCCCGGCGAGGATCGGCGAGGCGCTGCGGCCGTACTGGGTGGGCTGTGGGAGGTCGAGATAGCGCGACCAGACGAGCTTTCCGTCGAGGTCGTAGCAGACGACGACGCCGGTGCCGTAGGAGGCGTAAATGAATTTCCCATCGGTGACGGGCGTGGCGGCGCTGTAGCCGCAACCGGCGGACGGGGCCGGCGGCGGATCTTCGGGCTTGGGGACTTCCGGGAAGAGGACCGCGACGCTGTTTTCCTGCTTCCAGAGTTGCTTGCCGTCGTGAAGATCGAGGCAAAGGAGCTTGTCGGGCTCGGACAGAAGGAATATGCGGTCGTTCACGATGACGGGCGCGGATTGGGATTTACCGACTTTGGTTTGCCAGAGGATGTTCTTGCCGGCGGAGGCGTCCCAGGTGGTTGGGGGAGTGGCGTCGGGGAAGCGGCCGGTGCCGTCGCCGCGCCAGCCGGTGACTTCGGCCGAGGCGGATGCTGCGATCATCAGGATCAACAGCGGACACAGTACGGTGGTCGTCATGCAGTGTATTACTGCGGCAGACGGATTTTGTACCAACATTCCCAGCCGGGTTCCTGCGAGCCGAGCTGGATATCGCTGAAATCGTACCATTCGACGCGGCCGTCCTCGAAGAGGAAGTTGCCGCCGGCGGGCTTGTCACCCTTGAGATGACTGGAAAATCGGCCCCAGTTCTGGTCGCCAGTACTGTATTGCTGCATGTCGGCCATGATGGGGGCGAAGCGGTCTTTCGAGGCGAATTTCTTTTTCTCCACCCAGCCATTGCCGGCAGGCGTGTAGTCCATGCTGACGGAGGGGTCGGTGGTGCTGCGGTGGGGCATGACGAAGTAGCCGATCAGGCCGCCGCGCAGGTCGGCGTCGTTTTGCGGTTCGCGGTGCCAGGTCTGGCTTGGGCAAAACTGGACGTTGTCGCGGTCGCGCGCGGAAAGGTTGCTGTTGGAGACCATGTAGTCTTTGCAGAACTGCTGGACGATGGAACTGGTCCAGGACATATCCCGTCCACCGATCGGACACGCGTTAGGGATGGGCGGGCCGTCATAGGGGAAAAATCCCTGATTTTCATTGGCGTATTGGTGATAGGCCTGACCCCACTGGCGCATGTTGCTGGCACATTGGACTCGCGTGGCCGAATCGCGCGAGCGGGAGATTGCGGGGAGCAGCAGGGACATTAAGACTGAGATAATTCCGATGACGATGAGAAGCTCGACCAGTGTGAAAGCATGTGAGGGGATAGCTTTGCGACGGGCCATGGGTCACCGGCCGAGAAAAACGACGCTCTTTGCGGAGGACTTCGCGGGCTTTTGCCCACGATTTCATTCAGTCGGCATGTTAACATGGAGCTTGGATGATGACTATTCCCAGCATTGCCAGATCGTCAGATCTCCCCTGCCCACGGCCGCTTGTTTCGCTATACTGCCCGCCGTCCAGGAGCATCTTAGTCATATGACGCAGTCTCAGACCCCCACCGACGGAACAGGCCTGATTGTCCACGACCCGTGGCTTGAACCATATTCCGACCGGCTTCGAGCGCGCCAAGCGCATTACCGCTCGATGCTGGCGAAATTTGACGCGACGGGCGGTCTGCTTGGGCAGATCAGTCAGGGGCATCATTATTTTGGATTGACGCGTGGCGAGCTGTGGGGCAAGCCGGGAGTCTGGTATCGGGAATGGGCCCCGGAAGCACTGCAACTGCGATTGATCGGGGATTTCAACGACTGGGATCGGTTTGCCCATCCGCTGGTGCGCGATGAGTATGGCGTGTGGAGTCTGTTTTTGCCGGATGAGGATTTTGCGAAGAAGCTCGTGCATGCCAGCCGGTTGAAGGTGCATGTGATCAGCGAGCAGAACCGGACGGATCGGATTCCGGCATATATTCGGCGGGTGATTCAGGAACCGGGAAGCAATGCGTATACGGGGCAGTATTGGAATCCGCCGCAGCCATATGTTTTTAAGAACCAGCCGCCGAAGCTGACAGATGGGCTGCGGATCTATGAATCACATGTGGGCATGGCACAGGAGGAGGGGCGGATTGGGAACTTTAACGAATTCACCGACCGCATCCTGCCGCGCATTGCGTCGCTTGGATACAACGCGGTGCAGTTGATGGCGATTACCGAGCATCCGTATTACGGGTCGTTCGGGTATCACGTCAGCAATTTCTACGCGGTGTCGTCGCGGTTCGGGACACCCGAGGAATTGAAGCGGCTCATCGATACGGCCCACGGAATGGGAATTGTCGTGCTGCTGGATCTGGTGCACAGCCACGCAATCAAGAACCTGCACGAGGGGCTGAATCTGTTTGACGGCACAGACTACCAATATTTCCATGCGGGGCCGCGCGGGCAGCATGTGGCCTGGGACTCGCTGCTGTTTGATTATTCCAAGCATGAAGTACAGCGGTTCTTGTTGTCGAACATTCGCTATTGGCTCGAGGATTTCCAGTTCGACGGGTTCCGCTTCGATGGCGTGACCAGCATGATTTACCTCGATCATGGACTGGGCAAGGCATTTTCGAGCTATGACGAATATTTCGGCGGCAATGTGGATGCTGATGCCGTGGCGTATCTGCAACTGGCCAACGAGCTGGCGCATACGGTGAAGCCCGGCGCGATCACGATTTCTGAAGATGTGTCGGGTATGGCGGGAATGGCCCGGCCAGTCAGTGAGGGCGGGATTGGCTTTGATTATCGACTGGCAATGGGCGTGCCGGATTACTGGATCAAGATTCTCAAGGAGAAGCGCGACGAGGAGTGGAACCTGGCGGACATCTTCCAGACGCTGCTTAACCGCCGGCCGGGCGAGAAGCACATCGGCTATGCGGAGAGCCACGATCAGTCGCTGGTGGGGGACAAGACGCTGGCGTTTCGGCTGATGGACCAGGAAATGTACTGGAACATGAACAACCACAGCCCGAGCCTGGTGATCGACCGCGGGCTGGCGCTGCACAAGCTGATCCGACTGCTCACGTTCAGCCTGGCGGGCGAAGGTTATCTGAACTTCATGGGCAATGAGTTCGGCCATCCCGAGTGGGTGGATTTTCCGCGCGAGGGGAACAATTACTCCTTTCATTATGCCCGGCGGCAGTGGTCGCTGGTGGACAACCCCGACCTGCGCTACAAGGGATTGAATAACTTTGACCGGGCGATGATTGCCCTCGATATTGCGCATCACGTGCTGAGCGATCCGTTTATCGAGCAGTTGTACGTGCACGAAGAGAATAAGCTCTTGGTTTATCGCCGCGGGCCGCTGGTGTTTGCATTTAATTTTCATCCGACCAGCTCATATGTGGATTTGCGAATCCCGGTGCCGGATGCGACGGACTATTCGATGATTCTGGACACCGACGCCAAGTGTTTTGGCGGCCATGGCCGGGTGGGGGAAGTGGTTTATCCGTGGCAGCATGCGCCTTATGGGGGGCGGAACCAGAGCATTCAAATGTATCTGCCGAACCGGACGGCCCAAGTACTGGCGCCGGTGTGACAGGCTGTGCCTGATGGGCAACGCCAAGCCGGCGCGATCGATACATGGAGTGACAGGTCTCCATGTCCAGTTCACTCTCCAAACCATTGCCGGCTCGACTCGTCTCGCTCGACGCTTATCGGGGGCTGGCGATGTTGCTCATGGCCAGTGACGGGTTCGGATTCCCGGCTGTCGCGAAATCACCGCAATATCAGGAGAGCCGGATCTGGCAATTCCTCGCCTTTCACACGGATCACGTTGACTGGGTCGGCGGTTCACTCTGGGACATGATTCAGCCGTCATTCATGTTCATGGTCGGCCTCGCACTGCCCTATTCGATCGCACGCCGGAAGTCCGAAGGCGAATCGTTCGCTGGATTGTTGCCTCACGTTATCTTCCGATCGTTCATGCTGATCGCAATCGGAATATTTCTTCGCTCCAACGGGCAGCACAAGACGCTGTTCGGCTTTACGGATGTGTTGATTCAGATCGGATTGGGGTATCCGTTTCTGTTCTTATTATCCTGGACCCGGCCGCGCACGCAGGCGATCGCCGCCGCGGCGATTCTGATCTTGTATTGGCTCGCATTCGCGCTCTATCCGGTAGCAACGCCGGAATTGCTGGCGGCGGTCAGTGCACCGAAGGATTTGCCGCACTTCACTGGCTTTTATGCCCATTGGGAAAAGAACGCCAATCTCGCCGGTGCATTTGACCGTTGGTTCCTGAACTTGTTTCCTCGAGAAAAACCCTTCATTTATGGCGGATTCGGAACGCACACGCTCAACTTTATCCCTTCATTGGCAACGATGATCTTTGGATTGCTGGCCGGCCAACTGTTGCGCGGCAGCTATTCGGCTTGGCGCAAGGTCGGGATACTGCTCCTGGCCGGGGTCGCTGGGGTTCTGGTCGGACAATTGCTTCACGCAGCGGGGATCTGCCCTAACGTGCGTAAACTTTGGACCCCATCCTGGACGCTTTTTTCCGTCGGATGGGTCTTCCTGTCGCTGGCGACTTTCTATGCCATCATTGATGTGATTGGTCTGCGTGGCTGGTCATTTCCACTGGTGGTGATCGGGATGAACTCGATCGCCATGTACTCGCTTTTTTATACGTCAAGACACTTCGTTAAATCGACTTTTGAGATTCATCTGGGCAGGAAGTTCTTCAATGTCGGTGGGCCCGCTTTCGCCCCCGTGGTTGAGTCCCTCGCACCACTTATTGTCTGGTGGCTGATCCTCTTCTGGATGTACCGGCGGCGGATTTTCCTGCGCGTGTGACCCCAAGCGGGCAAAGAGGAGAGGCGGTGGTCGCCTCCCCTCTTTGAACTCCCCAGCCTCACCGGCGGGGCGGCCGGCGGGCTCGAACTTGTCAGAGGTGGATGGTATTCCGAGGAACGAAACCTACCCCACGAACTGGCGTCGGGCAAAGACACGGCGCGAATGATAAAAACTGCCGCGGCAGGGTCGCAAAGCCAACTGCTAGCTTTGAAGTTGAGCGCCAAGGTGCTGGACTATCGTTTGTTTGGGGTGAGCGCCGACCAATTGATCGACAAGCTTGCCCCCTTTGAAATAGAGCAGCGCGGGAATGCCTTCAACGCGATATTGCCTTGCAGTTGCGGGGTTCTCGTCCACATTGAGTTTGGCGACGCGATAGCGGCCTTTGGATTCGGCGGCGATCTGGTCGATGATCGGACCGATCGTGCGGCACGGGCCGCACCAGGGTGCCCAGCAATCGACAAGTGTTGGGATGGGCGAGCCAAGGACATCTCGGGCGAAGGTGGCGTCGGTGACGTTGATCGGCGCATCAGCGTTGTACGAGACGGGCAGCTTTGTGCCACATTTGCCACAAACGGGCTGAACGTCGGTACGCCGTTCGTCAACACGATTTTTCGTTCCACAGTTTGGGCAACTGACGATTGCCATCGGTCTCTCCTGACTCAAGCCGCCTACGGCTTGGTGGCAGGTCCCGTCGCCGGCTGGATCGGGCTGGCCATGATTGCAGTCATGCGCGTCCCGAACGCCTTTTGCGCCTCCTCGGCCGACTTGTACTTGCTATCGGCGATCTCCGCCGCGGTTGTATCGGCGGACTTCGCCATAGCGTGAAAAAGCGGCAGCGCCTGCACGACCTCGCTACGGTCGGGCATCGACGAGATATCCACCTTCCATTGGCCGGCGACCTTCTTCAGCGCCAGCGGCGTCTTGTCATTCTTGGTGGTGAGCGTTGCGCTGTCACCTTCGACTTTTTCCTCGGCCTCATTGAAATGCTTGTTCATCTCATCGCCCGGATCGCGCGGAACGAGGCGGCGGGCCTCTTCCGGGCCGAACTTGGCGATCGCCGCCTGATTGAGATGCTTCATCGACGCGATCATTGCCGTAAGCGCTTCGAGAATTTCGCCGTCTTCGGGGTTGTTGGTGGTCAACGCCTTAGCGCCGGCGGCATCGCCCGTCGCCAGCGCCTTGGCAAAGGCCTGGGCTGTGGCCTTGGGCGTGAGCGACTGATCCGGCTCAGCGGCGGCGCAAAAGCCGGCGATCAAAAGCAGCGCTAGAATGGGTGTGATCCGATTGAGATGCATCATGAGCGTCCGCCTAAAATCGTTCGTGGTTCTATCCTCTCGCCGAGTGCATTGTATAGACAACCACCATTCTTATAAGCACGCCCTTTGTAAACAAACTTCACAAACTTTCTAACGTCTAAATACAGGAAGCACGGGATGTCCGTGCGGCCGGTGAAAGATGGGAGCCGATATGATCAAGATCAAGCATTTCCTCGAGGCTGTCGAAGAGGATGACGGACAGCGATTGTGGGTCGAACCGATCGGCCTGACGAAAGACCTTTGCGAGTGGTGCGCGGTGAGTTATGTCATGCCGCACCTGGGACCGCCCAAGGAACTGTGGGAATGGTTTCAGGAACATCCCGACGGTTACGAATACTTCCGCGGCAACTATCACGACCACCTGAGCAAGAGCGCGTTCAAGGATGCCTTGCAGTCGCTTTCCAAAGCAAGCGGCAGGGAAACTTTTACGCTTCTCTATGATGGCGATGATTCGCAGCACAACACTGCGACAGCGTTGTATGAGTTCATCGCGGAGCTTGGCGCCTATCTGCCGCCCGAAACGACCTGATTTGCAAGAGTGACATTCAATCCATGCGGCCCACGCCGCACACCAAGGACCGGAAGAATGAGCCAATGCTTATTCTTCCGGTTTACGTTTGCGGACATCACGAGCGCGTCAGACGGCTCCGGCGTGCCTCGGCGATTTGCGACAGGGGAACCTGCTCGGGGGTGCGATGGGCGATAAACTCGGGATAACCCGGAATGCCCATTTCCGCGATGTCGAGCCCGGCGATCTCAACTTCTGGTGGAACGCGATTGGAGCCAACCAGCTTGCCAATCCCCCAGAAAATTCCGCCGGCGACGATGACGTTCCATGCGATGCAGGCAGCGGCCATGATCAGCTGCGCGACCAACTGTCTGGGATTGCCGTAAAAGAGCCCGGCGACATTTCCGGCGACGTGCTGGTAGCCGTCACCGTGGGTGCCGTCGGCGAAGAGGCCGACCGCAATAATCCCCCAAAGGCCCCCGACTCCATGAACGCTGATCGCACCGACGGGATCGTCGACGCCGCGGCGCTCGAAGAAGAAGACGCTGATGACGACGATGACGCCGGCGATCGTTCCGATGATGAACGCGTGCCAGGGTTGGATGAATGCACAGGGCGCGGTGATGGACACAAGGCCGGCCAGCATGCCATTGCAGATGATGGTGGGGTCGGGCTTGCCGATGGGGTGGATGAGCCAGACGTAGACGCAGGATGCGAGCGCTCCAGCGCCCGAGGCGAGCATGGTGTTGGCGGCGATGATGCCTATGCGCCGGTCGGTGCCCGCGAGCGAAGAACCGGCGTTAAAGCCAAACCAGCCGAAGGCGAGGATGAAGCTGCCGATGACCACCATGGGCACATGATGGGCCAGAAGCGGCATCGGCTGTTTGCCGCGATATTTTCCGATGCGCGGCCCGAGCAGAATGGCGCAGATGAGGGCAATGACGCCGCCTTGCATATGGACGACGGACGAGCCGGCGTAATCGACACCGCCGTGACCCAGGCCAACGCGGTAGCCGAGTTGCGCGATCCATCCCCCGCCCCAGACCCAGCAGCCATAGATCGGATAGATAAACGCTCCGATACACAGGCTGAAGATAAAAAAGCTCTTGAAATTCCACCGCTCCGCGAGCGCGCCGGTGGGAATGGTGGCGGTGGTGTCCATGAACACCATCATGTAGAAAAACCAGACGATAGCGGATGCGTTCAGGCTGTGGCCGGCGAGGAAGAAGCCGCTGTGGCCGAGAAATCCCCAGCCGTGATCGTGATCGATTGAGCGGCCGATGGAAAACATCTTGTTCAGGATGGTGGGATCGTCGAGCTGAAGCTGGGCCGGCGCGCCGATGGCAGTGGCGTTGGCGCCGCCGCACATGATGGCGTAGCCGCAGATGAAAAAGCCGGTCATCCCGAGGGCGTAGACCAGAAAGTTCATCGACATGGTATGGGCGGCGTTTTTCGCGCGGCACATACCGGTTTCAACCAACGCAAAGCCGGCCTGCATGAGCATCACGAGGAAGCCACACAAAAGGACCCAGACGAAGTTGATGGCGAGCCGTATGTCGGGCGTGGACCAGGCGGCTTGTGTCGTCGCGGATTGTCCGCGGGCGAATTCACCGTACAGAAGGGATGTTGCCAGGACGGCGGCGGCGGCGAGTAAAATACTGCGCCGCGAGAACCAGGTGCAAGTCCTCATATCCTACCGTCCCATTGAATGACAAATGGCCGGAACGGAGTGTAAGGGAAACTGGAAACGACCAGCAACAAGCAGGGACGGCCGCTTATCGAGCGGCCGTCCCATGATGAAAATTCCGCCTTGAAAAGCGGTGCTACTAAGCGCCGGCGATCGCAACGCCCATGGGCTTGTCCAGAATGATCGACTTGCCCAGTTTCCTACTGCGGCCAACGAAGTATATCGCGCCATAGATCCCCCAGACCGCGGCGACGCCCAGGGCGCAGAACGGTTCCTTCCAGCTCATCCCGGTCACCGAGAACGGCCCGATGATGTAAAAGAGCATGCACGCAAGGTTTGCCAGCAGGCCGAACACTGGAATGACCAGGTGTTTGAAACCGTTGAACATGTCGTGTTCGCGGAATGCCACGATCGCGACGATGCAGGTCATCATGTAGAGGAGAAACGTGCCGAAGTTACTGACCAATGTGACGATGAGGAGGCTTTGAGGGATTTTGGTCGCCGTCTCGTTCTTGAACAGTCCGAAGCTGTACCAGATGTTCTTGTGCCACCACAGGCCGATGTTGTCATTGGACGCGGATGCGCTCGTGCCGCAGAAGTTGAAGGCAATCGCGAACACACCGATCACGGCGGAGATGACGGCCAATGTCCAGATCGCGCGGTGCGGCGTGAGCTTCCTGCCGTGAAGCAGCCCAAAGTGATTGGGCACTTCTTCGTCCCGGCCCATCGCGTAGGTGACGCGTGCCGCCGTCGACATGCACGACAGGGTGGTGCCGATCAGCGCGAGAAAAACGGTTGTCGCCTGAACCATCATGAACCACCACCCGCGCGACGCTGTGCCGAATACCGACGCTCCGACCAACTGCATCATGTCGCCAATCGGCGCCGGCGACCCGGCCGCCTGCAGGTTCGTGTAGTGCGCACCGATGTAGTAATTGGCGGCAAAGTATTCCAACGCGTAGCAGAAGCCGCCCTGAATGAGCAGGGAAAGCACAACGGCTTTGGGAATGTCGCGCTTTGCGTTGCGTGCCTCTTCGCCCATCGCGGTGACCGATTCGAATCCGACCAGAATCAGGATGGCTACGCATGCCTGTATGAAAACGATATTCAGGGAGTGCGGCGCGATCACCGACAGTGCCGACTCATGATGGCTGAATGTCGTCTTTCCGGAAGCGTCTTTTGTGATTCCGTTTTGATAGCTGGTGGTAAACAACCGTGGCTTGCCGTTCTCCATCTCCCACACCGGATTGCCCACGTCGTCAACCTTTCCAACGGTTGCCGAGGGATCCTGAATGGTCTTTGTTGCGTCGCTGGGATCGGGAATTGTCTTGCTGGTATCGGGGACCATCGCCTGGACATATGGAGTCGGCGTGCTGGTGGAATCAAAGGTCCAGGTGGGCGTGCCTTCGGGGTGACTCATCCGATGCGATATCGCCATGCAGGAAAAGATGATCAGCGCTGTGATTTGAATCACGTTGATGGCCGCGTTCACTCCCGTGGTGCCGCCCACGCCGCGGAATGCGATGTATGCAACGCCGAAGGAGAAAACGATGCAGAACAGGATCATGAACAGCGGGCTTGGCAGCGCGGGATTAAACGTCTTTGGAGCAATCTGTCCAAGCATGTAACCGGCAATCAGCGCAGTAACACCCACCATGACGCCGGGATAGACCCAGTAATAGAGATGGCTCGCCCATCCGACCATGAACTTGGCGAGACGCGCCCATTTGAATGCCTGCCGCTTGGAGAGGAACGCTTGTTCAGCAAAAAAATAGGACGATCCAGCGCCGGGGTAGAGCTTGGACAACTCCGCATAGGAGACCGCAGTCGCCAGGCACAGCAACAGCGCGAGCATGATGCCGATCCACATCGCCGCACCAGCGAAGGGCGCTCCGTATACGGACTGCAGGGCATATGTGAGCCACAAGAACGCACCCGGCGCAATCAGGGCCATCGCGTTCGAAGTCAATCCGGTCAGACCCAGCGTTGCCTTGGTTGGGGTGGGGGTTGTGGTTTCCGCCATATCTGTGCTCCTTCATTGGTCCATCAAGCAGCGCGCACCACCTGCGTTGATCAGAGCATCGCTCTGACCCGGACAACCTAAAATGGAGGCAAATGATGATGCTTCTGGCGAACAATTCGCGCGTTCACACGCTGCTCACGTGCACGAACGCGGATGTGTTCATGGAGTCTCGTTCAACAAAGATGATGCCAACTGAAAACCAGCACGGGGCGGAGAAACAAATCTGCGCGTAAGCCGAACCTTTGCCAACGCTTATCCTAAAGCAACAGGCCCTTTGACAACACCAGGGGTGCAACTCCGCCTTGCGCACAAAGCGCGCAACAGAGGATTCGCGCGGGCCAGGGATCGCGCGAAGTCGCGAAGACATCACTGCACAATTCAAGCGGCCTTGGGCGGCTGATAGATCTTCACGCAGTTGCGGTTGTCGCTTTTCGCTTCATACAGCGCCGAATCGGCGGCGGTGAGAAGGTTGGGAAGCGTGAGGACGTTGGTGGCTTTGGATCGCTCTGCCACGCCGATGCTGAGCGTCGGCTGGTGATCGAGGCGCGTAATTGCATGCGAAAAGTCGGCGGCGGCGAACGCCTGCCGAAGCTTCTGCACAACCTGCTGCGCCTGAACCATGGGCGTTTGCGGCAACGCGATGAGGAATTCGTCGCCGCCGTAGCGGAAGGCAAAGTCGGTTTTGCGGAGGGTCATGCGAACGCAGTCGGCGAACGCGCGAAGAAGATGGTCCCCGGCGGCATGGCCGTGTGCATCGTTGATCTGCTTGAACTGATCCATGTCGATCATGGCAAGGGAGAAGTCGTGGCCGTGCCGTTCAGAGAGCGCGACTTCCCGCTGGAGCAGATGTTCCATCGAGTGGCGGTTGTACAGCCCCGTCAACGAATCCGTCAGACTTTGCTTCTCAGCCTCTTCAATGTGGTGCAACGAGATGAGGGCAGAGACGGCCGAATGTACGTATGTTTCTGCCAAGTGGGAGCGGTCTTCGGTCCATAGTTCGCCGATTGGAAGGAGCATGTGGACGACTCCCTGGAGGTTTCGTCCTACGTGAAACGGGATGCAGTAGGCCGGGTGATCGGCCGTGAGATTGATGCTTGAGTCGATGGCACATCGGATTGGCGAGTTGCCGGGTGAAAACTCCTTGTGAAGATTCTGCCGCAGGCATGGGCAAAGCGCCGGTTCCATCTCGGCCACGGGATTGTCGGGTCGCAGCATCTCCGGCGGGAGCGCGACTTTTACCTGGAGCGGCGGTATGGCCTCTGGTTGATGTGTCAGGATGAGCAGCCCCTTGAGGGAAAGCTCGCGGTGAATGAAGTGGGCCATCGCGGCGAACACCTGGTCGCTCTGACCGGCGCCCTGGATGGTCTGGGAAAACTCAAGGATGCGATCGACCGAATGCGATCGGGATGAAAGCACCGCCTGAGCCTGATCATGGGCAACCTTCGCCTTGCGCAACTGGTCAACCATCTGGTTGAAGGTCTCCTGAAGCTGGCGAAGCTCGCGGTTGGGCATGATGCGGGTTGGCCCTTCGACGAGGTTGCCGCGGGTGACTTCGGTCATCGCGTCGCGCAGCTGGTGGAGAGGCCGAAGCAGATGCCGCACGGCGGCCACGATCAATGCCAGGCTGGTCAGGGCTGTGGTGGAAAGCACGAGGACCAACTCAACGTGTTCCAGCGAGCTGGCGAGGCGCCACGAACTGTGGCGCTCTACGACCAGCAGGGCACTGGTGGCCACGAGAACCAGGCACGCCGCCGCCAGCAGGATCAACTGGGCGGCCAGTGATGCGTTTCGCAGGATGTAGCGCACGTTTGGAGTCCTTCGTATGCGTAAGGCGCAGGCGACGATACCGGACAGGGAATATATCGGTGCATGACTCGCTCATTATGAATGCGCACATGTCGGATCGCTAGATTGGCAGGCGAACTGACCCGTAGAACGGGCGATCATCGCCCCAGTCCAGCCCGGTCGCCCGGATGTCGGCTTGAACCTTCAGCCCCCTTGCCTACAATGTAGCCATCTGAGGAACCATAATGCCGCTTACGCAAGCACCGTTGAATTCAACTGATCACGAAATAGCCATCCTCACGCAAGTCGGCCAGGTACTTTCGTCAACTCTTGAGTTGAATGAGGCCTTCGCCGCAATCATGCAACTCCTTTCAGCACAACTGAATATGCACCGAGGCTCGCTTGTTCTGTTGGACGAGTCAAGCGGCCGTCTGCGCATTGAAGCGGCAGTCGGCCTTACTCACGAAGAAATGGACCGAGGCAAATGGGCGCTGGGCGAAGGCGTCACGGGAAATGTCGTCGCGACCGGTCGAGGCAGGGTAATCCCTGATATCCGACACGAGCCCGACTTCCTCAATCGCACCCGTAGTCGGGACTTGACGGCCATGGATACGCCGGTGAGTTTCATGTGCGTCCCCATCAAGGTGGAAGGGCGCACGGCTGGTGCTTTGTCCGTCGATAAGCTGTTTGTCAGCGATCACCAGATCGACAGCGATCGCAAAATTCTCGACGTGATCTCCGCCTTTCTCAGCCAGGCAATTCAGCTCAATCGCATGGTGATGCGCCAGAAGGAGCAACTGCTTGAAGAGAACCGGGCGCTGCGCGACCAGATCCGCGACCGTTATCGGTTTGAAAACATCATTGGCGACTCGCCGGCGATGCACGAAGTGTTTGCCACCGTCGGCCAGGTTGCCAATTCCCGGGCGACCGTTCTGCTGCTGGGCGAAACCGGCACGGGCAAGGAAATGATCGCCAAGGCGATTCACTACAACTCGCCGCGGAAAGATCGCCCGTTTATCCGGGTGAACTGCGGCGCGCTTTCGGGCACACTGCTGGAATCTGAGCTGTTCGGCCACGTGAAAGGCTCGTTTACCGGTGCGATCAAAGACAAGATGGGTCGCTTTGAGGCGGCCGACGGCGGGACGATCTTTCTCGACGAGATTGGCACGATGGAGCCGCAGCTTCAGGTGAAGCTGTTGCGGGTATTGCAGGAGCGGGAATTTGAGCGCGTCGGCGACAATCAGGTTGTGAAGGTGGACGTACGCGTTATCGCCGCCACCAACGTCGATTTGCAGGAAGAAGTGGCGCGCAACAACTTTCGCGAAGACTTATTCTACCGGCTGAACGTGGTGAGCATTTATCTGCCGCCGCTGCGGAATCGGCGCGAGGACATCCCGCGGCTGATCGACTACTTCCTGGACAAATACAATGTCATCAATAACCGGAGCCTCAAGCGCATCAGCCGGGAGATGCTGAGCATTCTGCTGCGCTATCCGTGGCCGGGAAACGTTCGCGAACTGGAGAACGCCATCGAGCGGGCTGTCGTGCTCAGCAGTAGCGAGGATTTTAACGAAGACCTTCTGCCGTTATCCGTGCGCATGTTCGCCGCCCAGCGCCGCTCCAACCAGGCGAGCGAGTCCATTGAAACGCTGACCCGCAGGCTGGCGGATCAGGCGATTGCCGATTATGAGCTGCGGGAGGGTGAGATTTACCAACTGACGATCGATCAGGTGGAACATGCGCTGATCGACAGGGCATTGGCCAAGTGCGGCGGGGTCAAAACGCGGGCGGCCGATTTCCTGGGCATCAACCGCAACACGCTGAACAAAAAAGTGAAAGAACTGGGCATTGAGGCGTCACACGAGTAGCTCCTCTAACTGCTAACCATGCGTTTGCACGGAATCTTTGAACCCGTTACCTATTCAGTCCGTAATCAGAAGAAGTTTCGACGTCCGGCTATCTGATGCCTATCATTGCGGACGATCGTTCGGTTTAGAGGGCTTGAGGTGTCGATGCCCCAGATTCCTGTGGAGCAAATCTGGC
>JBBRHH010000012.1:0-25018 GCA_038222915.1 Tepidisphaerales bacterium | reverse complement strand
CCCTTCGTATCGCCCCCGATCGCAGAATCCCGCAGCAACTCCGCAAATCCCAAAATCGAATTCAGCGGCGTCCGCAGCTCATGGCTTACATTTGCGAGAAACTCACTCTTCAACCGATTCGACTCAAACAGCGCCACATTGCTCTCGGCCAACTGTCCCAGCTTTAAATCGAGACTCGTGTTCATGGCCCGAAGCTGGTCCTCGCTCGCTTTCAGGTTTCCGAGCATCTTATTAAATGTCTCGGACAACTGCTGAAATTCATCGCCGGTGGCGATGTGCGACCGGATATTCAGATTTCCTTCGCTGACCTTCTCGGCCGTCTCCTGCAGCACCCGGACCGGCTTCAAAATCAATCGCGTTGTAATCAAATAGAACACAACGATCGCCAGCGTCCCCGCAAACAATCCCGCAACCAGAATTACCACCCGATTCAAAATCACCTGGCTCGAAGAGACCTGCGAAGGCACATCCACGGCCACGATCCCCAATAGCGGCGCAGGTGATGCAACCGCCACCGCGCTCTGCGATGCCGGCGCGGCCGGCACATCGGCCGCATGACACCCGATGCACGTCTCCGTCGCATACAGCGGCTGAACAAACCGAAAGATCAACTCTGGGCGATCCTTCTCATGAAACGGCTGGTTGTATTTCGGCTCGCTGCTCTCCGGATGCTCCTGGAAATATCTGATGGCCCGTTCCTCAAACCGGCTCCGGGCCTGCGGATGCCGCGGCGTAATCAGGAGCAGATGGGAAGGCATTGAATGATTGTCGGCATCAAACGCCGTAGTCGCCGGGGCAGTCGCCACAGGCCGGGTTGCGGCTTCCTTCGCCGCAAGCTCCTTCACCACATGGTCCATCCGCACATCATCCGCCACGGTGCGCGCGTAGGTGACATTGATCTCGTTGGTCAATTGTTCCATGCGCTGCCACGGCACAAACAAAGCAGCAGAAATGATCAAAAGCACGGCCGCCCCGAACAATAGTTGGCACTTCTGCGCAAGCGAAATTTCCAGCCGTGGGAAAGGTCTGAACATCAGGAAGCATTGTAACCGCCCGGGCCAGCTACTGCCCTCTCCCCATATTCGCATCCCGCACCAATGCCTGAACTGGGCCACGATAGCGGCGGCAGCGTTATTTGATGATCCGCACGATGAGTGGTGCACGTGGAGCGGGATTCGGGGCAAGGTCCTTCGGTGTACCTCAGGATCTTCGGCGGCCTTTGGCTTCGGGTTCTGCGGTTAGTGGGTCGTCGGGCCATTTGTGTTTTGGGTATTTTACTTTCATGTCTTTGCGAACCTGGAAGTAGGTGGTTTTCCAGAAGCTTTCGAGGTCGTTGGTGATCTGGACTGGGCGGTAGTTGGGGGCGAGGAGGTGGAGGAGGACGGGGACGCGGCCGGCGGCGATGCGCGGGGTTTGGGTTAGGCCGAAGACTTCCTGGAGGCGGACGGCGAGGATGGGGGATTGGTTTTCGGGGTAGGTGAGGGGGATGTGGCTGCCGCTGGGGACTTCGATTGTGCTCGGGGCGTGTTCGTCGAGGAGGCGGTCAAGGGGGTAGACCAACTGATTCTTTAAGATGGCGACGAAGGCAGCTTTGCGGAGTTCTTCGAGGGTGCGTTTGTTCTGAGCGGCTTCGGTGAGGAGGTCGGCGAGGTGGTCGGCGTCGAACTTTGGCCAGGGTCTGTCGGGGAGGTGGCGCTGGAGGAAGCGGATGCGGGAGAGGAGGGTGGCGGCCGATTCGTTGGATTGGAAAAGTTCGGTGGCGCGGGGGCGGAGGGCGGCGGCTAAAGCGGCCGCGGCCTGTTCGGGGTCTACGGCGGCGTTGGTGTCTTCCTTTAATAAGAGGTCGCGGTAATAGAGGGCGGAGCGGCCTACGACGCGCTCGCGTGATTCGTCGTAGATGACGGAGCGCTCGCGGCGAATCTGGTTGGGGAAGAGTTCTTCGAGCCATGCCGGTTCGATGGCGCTGGCGATTTTGACGAGGGCTTCGCGGGTGCGGCTCCAATCGTCGTGGCGGGCGTCGATGGCGACGAAGAATTCGGGTTGGCGGACGATGGATTCGTCGGCGAGGCGGAGGCCGGTGCCGTTGACGGAGATGGCGGAGTTGGGTTGAGATTGGCGGCGGCGGGCTACGCGGTCGGGGTATGCCTGGAGGATAAGTTTGAGGAGAGCGTTTTCGTTGTCTGGGGCGGGGGGGCGAAGACGAGCTTCGCCCCTACTTTGCGGGCGGGGTGAGAGACGCAATAGTTCATCTCGGGTTTTTGCGACTTGGCGGGCGGCGGCGAGGTCGAGGTCGTCGGTGGTGAGACTGAGGGCGAAGTTGTTGCGTTCGGCTTGCTGGAGTTCGTCGAGGCGGAGGAGGAGATCGGAGTTGCCTTGCAACATGTTGGACTGGGTGCGGAGGGAGGTGGAGCGGTCGCGGGGGCCCGTCCATTTGATGTCTTTTTCGGAAACTAATGCGGCGAGGGTGGCGGCCTCTTCGATGAGGTTTTGTTGTTGGGCGGCGAGGAGCAGACGGGCGAGTCGCGGGTGAGCGGGGAGGGCGAGCATCTGACGGCCGAGGGGGGTAATTTGGCCGTTGGATTCGGTGGTTAGTGCGCCAAGCATGGCGAGGAGGCGTTCGGCGGCGGCGATGGTTTCTTCGGGCGGGGGTTCGTACCAGTTGAAGGTGCGCGGATCGGGGCGGCCCCAGGCGTGCAGGGCGAGAACGGTTTGGGCGAGATCGACGCGGCGGATTTCGGGGAGTTCGAAATCGGCGAGGGTGTGGTGTTCTTTGAGGGACCAGAGACGGATGCAGCGTCCGGGGGCGGTGCGACCTGCGCGGCCGGCGCGTTGGGTGGCGGAGGCTTTGCTGATGCGTTGAAGGGTGAGGCGGTCCAGGCCGCGCTCGGGGTCGTAGCCGGCGACACGGGCTAGGCCGGCGTCGATGACGGTGCGGACGCCGTCGATGGTGAGTGAGGTTTCGGCGATGTTGGTGGCGAGGATTACTTTGCGCTGGCTAGCAGGTTCCAATGCGCGGATCTGTTCGTTGGGCGGGAGGGAGCCGTAGAGGGGAAGGAGGAGAATATTTTCGCGCTGGGCGAGGGGCTGGAGGCGCGCGAGGCTGCGACGGATTTCTTCTGCGCCGGGGAGGAAGACGAGGATGTCGCCGGAGTCGTTTGATTCGATGGCGGTTTCTACGGCCTGGGCGATCTGGTCGGGGAGGGGCGTTTCGCGGCGGTCGAGGTGGGTGATGTCGACGGGAAAGGTGCGGCCCTCGGCCTGAATGATGGGGCAGTTGTTGAGGAACTTGGCGACGGGCTGGGCTTCGAGCGTGGCCGACATGACGACGATGATGAGGTCGGGGCGGACGGTTTGCTGGACTTCGCGCAGGAGTGCGATGGAGATGTCGGTGTGGAGGCTCCGCTCGTGGAATTCGTCGAGGAGGACTGCGCCGACGCCTTCCAGAAATGGGTCGTCGACGAGCTGGCGGGTGAGGATGCCTTCGGTCATGACGCGGAGGCGGGTGTTGGCGGTGATGCGGCGCTCGAAGCGGACCTGGTAGCCGACTTCCTGGCCGAGCGTCCAGTTGTTTTCCTGTGCTATGCGCTGGGCCGAGGCACGGGCCGCGACGCGGCGGGGTTGAAGCATGACGAGGTTGGGATGGTCTTTGGAGAGGATGTTGGCGCGGAGGAGGGCCGGGGGGACGCGGGTGGTTTTGCCTGCGCCGGGTTGGGCTACTAGAACGAGGGAACGGTGTTCGCCGGTTTGCTCGGTGATGGCCGGGAGGTAGGCGTCAATGGGGAGGGGAGTGGGCACTGGGCGGGATTGTAGGTGGGGAATGGAGATTGCTGAATGCAGAGCGCAGGATGACAAAATGCGTAGCGGGGCACCGACAACTGGTTGACAGTGTTCCGGTATAGCATTTAAGTGAACTCTTTATCCGTATTGTTGAAGGACTGACATGAATTATCGCGCTGTGATTGTTGGGTTGGTTGGCGGGCTTTTGCCTGTCATGGGATTTGCTGCGCCGGCTACGCAACCGGCGGTTAAGCAGGCTGCGGCGCGGCCGGCGTACGTTCCGTTGTGGGCGGACAAGGCGCCCGGGCAGGAAGGGGAGTCGGAGCGGGATATTCCGGCGATTCAGATGTTTGCGCCCGCGCCGGGGACGGCGACTGGGGCGGCGTTTGTTGTGCTGCCGGGGGGTGGGTATGGAGGGCTGGCGGACTATGAGGGTAAGCCTGTCGCGGAGTGGTTTGCGAAGAATGGGGTGACGGGATTTGTGCTGCGGTATCGGCTTGGGCCGAAATATCATCATCCGATTGAGTTGGGTGATGCGCAACGGGCGATCCGCTATGTGCGGGCACATGCGAAGGAACTGAAGCTGGATCCGAAGCGGGTGGGGATTTTAGGATTTTCGGCGGGCGGGCATCTTGCGAGCACGGCCGCGACGCACTTCGATGAGGGGGATCCGAAGGCGGCAGATCCGATCGATCGGGAATCATGCCGGCCTGATTTGCAGATTTTGATTTATCCGGTAGTGACGATGGGGCCGGGCGGGCATGGCGGGTCTAAACAGAATCTGCTGGGGGATAAGCCCAGTGATGAGCTGGTGGATCTCTTGAGTAGTGAGAAACAGGTGACCGCGAAGACGCCGCCGGCGTTTTTGGTGCATTCGACGAAGGACACGATGGTGTCGGTTTCCAATTCGGACATCTACGCGGAGGCGCTGAAGGCGAAAGGTGTGCCTTATGAGTATGTGCGCGGAGAACATGGGGAGCATGGATTTGCGTTGAAGGATTTCTGGAGCGTGCCGTGTGTGGAATGGTTGAAGAAGGCGAAGTTTGTGGAGTAGGGCGCGCATCAAGGGACGACGTACGGGTTGGCGGCGGTGGTGTTGGGGAGATATTTGGCGGCTACGTCTGGCCAGAAGACGTAGTCGGTGGCGTTTAGTTTTTGGGTGGGTTTGTAGATGGTGCTGCCTTTGGGGAGCCAGAGGTTGGGGTCGGCGCTTTCCATGTCTGTGAGGGTTTGGGCGTGGCCGTCGAAGTAGAGGGCGTTCATCTTGTAGTTGGTTCTCTGGCCGTGGCGATAGGCGAATTCGCGCGGGTCGCTGGTGGGGGAGTTTAAGTTGTTGGGGACGGAGCGGTCGTAGGAGCGGGTGATGCCGTAGAACGGGCCGAAATCGCTGAACAGGGTGTCGGTGTAGTCGGAGCCTGGGGCGTATACGAATTGGGGCGAGCCGTTGGCGCGCATGCGGCGGGCGGCATCGGCGAGGTAGATCTTGGAGGAGGCGAGGCCGACGCGGCAGAGTTTTGGGGTGTAACCTGGCGGGGTTGACCAATAATTCCATTTGGTGGGGTCGGTCTGGCTGCCGCCGGTGGGCATGGTGACATAGCCGGCGAATGTGGTGTTGGTCGTGGTTGCCGTTTTCGCGGGGAGTAGCAGGAAGGCGGTGGCGGTGGCGTAGCTGAGCATGGGGCCGTCGGAGAGTGAGGCGGGGCCTGAGATTTTGGTGGCGAGGTAGTCGTTGGCGGGGCAGTGGAATTGAGGTAGCTCGCGATAGTTTTTAAGGCGCGGAATGGGGTCGCTGGTTGGGGGGAGCGCAAAATTGTTTGTGTCGCACAGTGGGCCGATGTAGTCGAAGAGTTCGATGGCGGGGCCGGGGACGTTGGACGAGGTGATGCCGGGGTTCATCTGGAATGTGCCGCTGGTGTCGGACCAGAGGGAGCGTCCGCTGCTGCTGGGGGAGCCGGGGAGGTAGCCGTTGTTGTCGTTGGTGTAGATGAGAAGGGATTGGCCGATGCCGCGGAGGTTGGCGAGGCAGGCCGTTGAGTTGGCGGCGCGCCGTGCAGCACCGAGGGTGGGTAGAAGGATCGCGATCAGGATGGCGATGACGCCAATGACGACGATCAACTCGACCAGTGTGAAGGCTCGCGATGGACGGACGTGCGATTTGTACACCCGGCTCCCCCTTGTTCATGTGGCGTCGGAGACCTGACGCCGGTCATGATAAGAAGTTGCCGGTTTGGCGCATAGATAATTTGCTTTCTGCGCCAGGGTTGCGGCCCCGGTTCAGCGCTGGACGATCCAAGTCAAGAGGAAGACGGCGGTTAGCACGAGGAAAGTGAGTTTTTTTGAAGTTGATGTCGATCGCTGGGCGGGCTTGGAGGGTTCGGACCGGTCGTGGTCGCAGAATGCCTTGCCACACGGGCAGGCGGGCTGGGTGGTGGAAATGATGGAAATGCAATTGTCGCAGATGATGTAAGCCATTTCTCCTCCAAGAGTCGGGACGGCTTTAATCTGTCTCAAGAATGGGGGGATGCAAGTCGCATTTCGTGTCTGGTTTTATCGGGACGTGGCACTGGTTCTTAGAGTAGTTCCTGAAGGCGGCGGGCCAGCATTTGTTGGACGGTCTGAAGAGATGGGGTGTTGGCTTGGAGGAGTTGGTGCATTGATGTTACGCCGCGATCGGTCAGGCCGCAGGGAACGATGAGATTGAAGTAGGACAGATCGGTGGTGACATTGAGAGCGATGCCATGCATGGAAATGCCGCGACGGATGCGGACGCCGAGGGCGCAGATTTTTTTTGGCAAACCGTCGTGGTCGACCCAGATGCCGACGGCATCGGCGTCGAGGCGGGCGGTAATGGAGAATTCGGCGAGGGTGGTGATGACGACGTCTTGCAGGCGACGGACGTAGCCGCCGACGGAGAGTTTGTGGTCGTTGAGGCGGATGATGGGGTAGGCAACGAGTTGACCCGGGCCGTGGAATGTGATGTCGCCGCCGCGGTCGGATTGGACGACTTCTACGCCCATTTTTTCGAGTTGATCTGGAGAGGCAAGCAGGTTGGAGGAGACCCCGGGACGTCGGCCGAGGGTGATAACCGGAGGATGCTGGAGGAGGAAGAGATGTTCTTCGCCGCCGGCGAGAACTTCGGCGTGTGCTTGTTCCTGGAGTTGCCAGGCCTCGCGGTAGGGGGTGAGCGGTAATGGGTGGATGAGCATCTGTTGCAGAATTGTTGGGTGGAGCGAAGGGAATGTAAATTCGATGGCTGAAGCGGCGTGGGTTACATTTGATAAAATGGGCAGGGGCGAGTATCACATCGTTGGGGTGCCAGAGATTCGGGGAGAAGTTGAATTTGGAAGAAAAAACGCCGCCCCTTTCGACGCAGCCACGACGGCCAAGCTTCATGGAAGATTTTCGCCGGTTTTTCATGCGTGGGCTGGCGGCATTGATGCCGACGCTGATCACGCTGTGGCTGCTGGTGAAGTTGTGGAGCTTTTTGTGGGAGACACTGGGGCAACACATCATCTGGCTGATCAAACGGATCTGGCTTTCGTTGATTGATTTCGGGGTCATTCCGTTTACGCCTGTTCAACGGATCAACAGCTTTTCGGGGATGGGGGAATTTCGAATTGAGCTAATTGGCGTCGTGCTGGCGGTTTTGATCGTCTACATCGTTGGGTTGTTTGTCGGCAACATTATCGGACGCACAGGGTGGCGACTGCTGGAGCTTGGGGTGATGCGGATTCCGCTGGTGCGGGCGATCTATCCAGCGGTGAAGCAGGTGACGGATTTTGTGCTGGCGGACAAGAGCCATCAGTTTCAGGGGACGCGGGTTGTGGCGATTCGGCCGCACGACAACGGGATCTGGTCGATCGGGTTGATTACGGGCGCGGGAATTGGGTCCATTAACAAATCGGTCGGCCGGGAGATGGTGACTGTGTTCATTCCGTCGTCGCCGACGGCATTCAGTGGTTATGTGGTCGTTGTGCCCCGGGAGGAGGCTCTGGAACTGCCGATGACGGTGGAAGAGGCGCTGAAGCTTCTGGTGACCGGCGGCGTGTCGGCACCGCTCCTGGAGGTGAAGAGCGGGAAGATGAGTGTGCGAGGTCGACAGGAGCCATCGGGCGAAAAACCGGCTTCGCAGCCGCCAGTTGGCGGCGCGTTGCCTGGGTGAAGGATTTTGGACAAAAGGCAGCGCGGTACATTGGACGTGTTTGCTGTACAATCGGTAATGCGAACGGGGAGTTTTATGACGGTGTCCGTTATGGAAGGAGCAATATCGTGATCGTGACCGTTTCCTCGCGACACATGGACGTTACGCCCGCGCTCAAGGCCCATGCAGAGGCGAAAGTGGGCAAACTGGTTAAATATTACGACCGCATTCAGGAAATTGAGGTGATTTTCGACTCCGGGAAGGATGCAACCCGCGTTGAAGTCATCGTCAATGCTGAACATAAGAACATGTTCATCGCCCACCATGACACGGGTGATGCGTATGCGAGTCTGGACGAATGCGTGACAAAACTGGAGCGGCAGTTGACTGAGCACAAAGAGAAGTTTCGCAATCGAAAACATATCGTGGGCGAAGACAAACGGCTCGGCGGCGCCGGCAACATGATGTAGCGCCGGCGGTCGGATGCCGGTGCGGCGATTGGCTCAAAGGGCTGTGAGAGAGAGTCTGAAGATGAAGTTCAGTGAGTTTATTGTGCGGGATGGGATCATCCCGTCGTTGCTGGCGACCGACCGCGAAGCCGTGATCCGGGAATTGGTCACGTCGCTGGCGGGCACCAACGCGATTCCGGCGACGGTCGTAGACGATATCGTCGAGGCGGTGATGAAGCGCGAGAAGAACGGCTCGACGGGATTTGGCAAGGGCGTGGCGGTTCCACACGTCAAGCATCCGGCGATCACCCGGATGGTGGGAACAATCGGCCGGAGTGTGGCGGGGATCGATTTTGCGGCCCTGGACAACCAGCCGGTTTACATTGTGATGCTGCTGTTGTCGCCGGAGAACCAGCCGCAGCAACACTTGCAGGCGATGAATATTGTCTTCAGCAACCTGCAGAAGGATACGTTTCGGAAATTTTTGAGACAGAGCAGCACGCGCGAGGCGATCGCCGAACTGCTGGATGAGGCCGACCAAGGGAGATAGAGGTGACGGGTTTGGGATCCATGGCTCAGTTGGCCTGGAATCGTGAACCTTCGCCCTGCGATCATGCCTACGGCTTCGAAAGATGTCTCGATTGCAAATCAACTGGGCCTGCATGCCCGGCCCGCGATGCAATTCGTGGATGTGGCCAACAAGTTCGGGTCAGAAGTGAAGGTGGAAGCGTTTGGTGAGGATTATGTGATGGCCGACGGCAAGAGCATCATGCAGATGATGACGCTGGCGGCGGTCGAAGGAACACGTCTGCGCATTACGGCCGTGGGCGATGACGCGGATGAAGCGGTTCAAAAGCTTGTGGAATTGATTGAAAGTAAGTTTGGGGAAGAGTAAGGAAGGTTGCAGGATGCAGGGTTCAGGATTCAGCGATTTGCTGAACCCTGAAGCCTGAATCCTGGGCCTCGAAGAACAGATGGAGATCAAGAAGGGAATTGGTGTTTCTCCGGGCGTGGTGATCAGCACCGCAGTGGTGCTGGACGCCGAGGATCTGGCTATTCCCAAGCGGAGTGTGCCGGAGGCGGCGGTGGAAGGGGAGATTACGCGGTTTCGGGACGCGGTGGTGAAGAGCCAGGGGGAATTGAAAGAACTGCGGACCGCGGTGGCGGCCAAGTATGGTCAGGAGATCGGAAACATTTTCGATTTCCATGTTGGCATTTTGAACGATGCCAGCGTGGTGAAGAACATTCTGGAAGAAATCCGGGGGAAGAGCGTGACGGCCGAGTTTGGGGTGAGCGTGGTGCTTCGGCGCTATGCCAGCAACTTCCTGGCGATGTCGGACAAGTATCTGGCGGATCGGGTCAAGGACATCTACGACATCGAGCGGCGCATCCTGCACAATCTCATCGGCCAGAAGCAGGAGGATCTGACGCGGCTGACCAGTGAAGTGGTCATCATCGCGCACGATCTGCTTCCTTCGCAGACGGCGGCGCTGGATCGGGTGCACGTGCGCGGGTTTGCCACGGATGTGGGTGGACGCACGAGTCATACGGCGATCGTGGCGCGGGCGCTGGGGATTCCGGCCGTTGTTGGGCTCGGGAATATCACTTCCGAGGTGTCGGGCGGGGACACGTTGATCATCGATGGCAACCGGGGCGTTGTCATCATCAATCCGGACGAAGAACAGCTTGTTGAATATCGCGAATACGAGCGGCGGCGCGGGGAAGTGGAAATTGGCCTGACGGGGCTGCGGGATTTGCCGCCGGTGACGAAAGATGGACATGCGGTCAGCCTGCAGGCAAACATCGAGTTTGCCGAAGAGATTGATGATGCGACGAACCGCGGGGCGCAGGGAATTGGGCTTTATCGCACCGAGTTTTTGTATCTTTCGAAGGAAACCGAGCCGACGGAAGATGACCATTACCAGGCGTATGCCGAGGCGGCGCGGCGGTTGAACGGCAAGCCGCTGGTGATCAGGACGTTGGATCTGGGGGCGGATAAACAGACGCAGGCCAAGTCGTTGTCGCCGGAGCGGAATCCGTTCCTGGGCGACCGATCGATCCGGATGTGTCTGCACGACATCCCGATGTTCAAGCGCCAGCTTCGGGCGATCATGCGAGTGAGCGTTCTCGGGGACGTACGGATCATGTTCCCGTTGATCAGCACGCTGATGGAACTCCGCCAGGCAAAAATGGTGCTGAACGACGTGATGGAAGAGCTTGAGGACGAGGGACAGGATTTTCGGCGGGATATCTCGGTGGGGATGATGATCGAAGTGCCATCGGCGGCGCTGATGTGCAACCAGTTTGCCAAGGAGGTGAATTTCTTTTCGATTGGAACCAACGACCTCATCCAGTACACGCTGGCGGTCGACCGGACGAACGAGAAGGTCGCGGGGCTGTTTTGCCCGGCCCATCCCGCCGTCCTGACCCTGATCCGCGACGTGATTCGCGCGGGCCAGCGGAACTCGATCAGCGTCAGTGTCTGTGGTGAAATGGCGGGAGAATCGCTGTACACTTTATTGTTGCTCGGGATGGGATTGACCATCTTCAGCATGAACTCACCGGACGTACCGGAAGTGAAGAAGATTATTCGCTCGACGACGCTCGAACATGCGCGCCAAGTGGCGCGGAAGGTCATGAGCTTCGACAGCGAACGGCAGGTGATGCATTACCTGCGCGAAGAGCTGCGGAAAATTGACCCGGATGCTTTTTAGAATTCGTTGCCGTTGATTGGTCAGAAGGTCTCTGGCTTTGCGTAGTTGGCGCTCGGATCGCGTCACCGCCTGCCACCACCGACAAAAAATGACCCGATTGCAGGCAACACCAAACAACTCAGAACGGATTATCCCTACACATGTCTAAAGAAATGCTGATCAACGTCGCCGAGGGCGAGGAATGCCGAATCGCCCTTGTGGAAGACGGAAGGCTCGAAGAGCTTTACATGGAGCGGACCAGCTCCACCTCCCACGTCGGGAATATTTACAAGGGCAAAGTCACGAACGTGGAACCGTCGATTCAGGCGGCGTTTATCGACTTTGGACTTGGGCGCAACGGGTTCCTGCACATCTCTGATCTGATGCCGACTTATTTCGGACGGATTGGCGAGGACATGCAGGAATCGGTCGGGCGAAAGATGGCGCGGCGCGACAGGCCGCCGATCCAGAAGTGTCTACGGCGCGGCGATGAGATCATCGTGCAGATCATCAAGGAGGGCATCGGCACCAAGGGGCCGACGCTCAGCACCTACATCTCCATCCCCGGGCGCATCCTGGTGATGATGCCCGGCATGGCGAAGAACGGCGTGTCGCGAAAGATTGAAGACGACCAGGAGCGACGCCGGCTGCGGCAGATCCTGGATGGACTCAAGCCGCCGAAGGACTGCGGGTTTATCGTGCGCACGGCCGGCGTCGGCAAGACGAAGCTGGAGATCGAGCGCGATCTCAAGTACCTGACGCGGCTGTGGGAAAACATCAAGAAAAAACGTGATTCCGGGCCCGGGCCGGTCGAGCTTTATGCGGAAGGCGACCTGGTGACGCGCACGGTGCGCGATGTGTTCACAACCGATGTGGGACAGATCACAGTGGATAATGCCGAGGTGGCGGAAAAGATCCGCGAGTTTTTCAAGATCGCGATGCCGCGCACGAAGAACCGTGTCGAGCTGTACCAGGATTCAATCCCGCTGTTTCACAAGTATGGGATCGAGCGCGAAATTGAGCTGATGTACAGCCGGCATGTGCCGCTGCCCAGCGGCGGTTCGCTGGTGATCGACTCGACCGAGGCGATCGTGGCGATTGACGTGAACAGCGGGAAGTTCCGCGATCACAACGACGCTGAGACGACGGCGTTCAAGACGGACATGGAGGCGGCGGATGAGATTCCGCGGCAGTTGCGGTTGCGCGATCTGGGCGGGGTGATCATCTGCGATTTTATCGATCTGCGCTTTGAGCGGCATCGCCATGAGCTGGAAAAGCGGCTGGACGACAACCTTCGCCATGACAGGGCGAAGACGAAGATGCTGCGGATGAGCCAATTCGGGATCATCGAAATGACCCGGCAGCGGATGCGGCCGAGCTTGAAGCGGTCGATTTATTTTGACTGCCCGCATTGCAAAGGCGCGGGACTGGTGAAGACGCCGGAGAGCATGGGTCTGGATGTAATGCGGCGGCTGGCGATCGCGGTGGGCGATGGCCGCGTGGAGCGGATTCAACTCGCGGTTTGCGCGGACGTTGCGTTTGTTCTGCAGAACAAGAAGAGGCGGCAACTGGCGGAACTGGAAGACCGGTTTGGGAAAAAGATTGTCGTGCGTGCCGAGCCGACGCTCGGGATGGATGAACTCAAGCTGGAGCTTCATGACGCGCGCGATGGCCTGGTGTTCATTGATGAACTGGGAATGACGCCGCAGCAGCCGGTGCAGCAGGCGAGTAATCGGCCCCATCATACGCAGCAGCAGCCGCCGCGGCGGGGGCAGCGGGACGATGGACGGCCACGGCCGGGTGGGCGCGACCAGGGCCGTAATCAACAGGGACGCAGTGGCGGCGGGCGCCAGCAGCGCGGGCGGGATGACATGGATGCCGATCAGGATGATCGGTATGACATGGAGCGTGTTGAGGACGCGGTTGAAGAGCGTGAGGAACATCTCGATGAGTCGATGGATGTTTCGCCGGAGCGCATGGACGATGAGCGCGGGCACGATGAAGAAATGGGTGAGGATGCCGGACATGCAGAGCAGGGCGAGGACGATCATGATGATCGCCCGGTGCCGCAAGGTCGCGATCAGAATCAGGGCAGGCCGCCGCAGGGTCATGAGCAGCGTGGGCGGGATCAACAGGGTCGTGACCAGCAGGGCCGCAACCAGCAGGCGCGCGATCAACAGGCGCGCGATATTCGTGGTCAGCGGGATCGGGACAATCGTGCACCGCAGGGTCGCGACATCCAGGGTCAACGTGGACGGGATATTCGCGGTCAGCAAGGCCGGGATATCCGTGGACAGCAGGGGCGCAACAACCAGGCTCCGCGCGGCCGGGATATTCAGGGTCAGCAGATCCGTGACCAGCAGGCGCGTGAACGTCAACAGGCTCCGATACAGGGGCGGGGTAATCAAGGGGGTGGAAAACAGGGTGGCGGGAATCAGGACAATCGCGGCGGACGGCAGGAGCCGATACAAGGCCGTGGCGGAAATGACCAGGACAACCGCAACCGGCAGGGCGCGGTGCAGAATCGCGGCGGTGTGCCGGACAACCATGGACCGGAGAATCGCGATCAGGAGGGTGGCGGCGAAGGAGAAGGCGGCGGACGTCGTCGTCGTCGGCGGCGGCGCGGGCGCGGTGGGCGAGGACGGTTCGAGGATCAGCAGCGGCCAAATGAGACGCAGCCGAATGACGCGAGTAACTCAGAGTTCGTGAATGGCCCAGAATCGACAGACGAAGGGCGCGACGATCAGTCTGAGAACATTGGGCAGCGGCCGGAAGAAGACGGATATCGGGCAGCGGAGCGCGAGCCGGAGGAAGTCTTCGAGCAACGCGCAATCGTGGACGAGGCAGTCGTCACGGAAGAGGTTCATGAGCTCGGCGACAACCTTGGAAATCGCGCTGGCGTGAATACGGGCGGCGAGCCTGAACCGGAAGCTGAAGTGGAGGCAGCGCCCAAGAAGAAGCGGGCGCAGGCGCGCGGCGGCACGGGTCGGGCGCGTGCACCGCGCAAGGCGAAGAAGACGCCGGCCGCGGAAACAGCCAAGGTTGAGGCGAAGGAAGCGCCGTCAAAGCCAGCGCCGACTCCGCGTAAATCGGCCGCTCCGAAGCTGCCGGCGATCGTGCGGACTGGATCGACGGATCGTCATTTGATCAACGATGAGCCGGTGGATCCGCAGCCGGTGTCTCGGCCGAGGACTTATCGGGATCTGGATAGCATCCCGGATGATCTGGATTAGCCAGCGTTTCTATCGGTGAGACCCGGGCCGCCGGCGGCGACATAGCCTTCGCTTGTGCCGGCGGTGTTGGGGCTGATCCAGAAAGCGAAAAGGCCCGCTTGTTTGAGGTGGAAGCGGATGCGCGCGGGTTGGCGGACAGTGTCGAGGCCCGCGTTCTTCCATGCTAACTGCTGGCGCGTTTTGTCGGTTTTGATGGAGATGCAATCTGTCTTCGAGAGACCCGGCAGCGAGGTGCCCTTTTCGTCGAGGACTTCGGCTGACACGTCGCCTTCGGATGCGGCCGCGTTTACGAAGAGATATTTTCCCTTGAATTGAAGTGGTCGGGTAGTGAGCGTACCGCCGGTTTCGGTTGCGTCCATGGAGGCGAAGCCGTCGCGGCGGAGGATGGCGAGGCCGGTGCTGCCAGCGGTGTCGCGGGCCTTGCCGTCGCCGGGGGAGCCGGCGCGGCCGCTGTGGTAGAAATAGAGCTCGTCGCCAACGACGAGGCAGCAGCCGCCGGCGGATTGAACGTTGCCCCAGTTCCAATCGCCCTGTTTTTCGGAGACGCTAATGAAGGCGCTGCGATCGGGGCGATGCCAGTGGTAGCCGTCGCGGCTGAAGCCGACGCAGAGATCGTTGGGCTTGGGACGGCCGGGCGGAATGTTTTTGTCGCCGCGCCAGATGGCGAATAGGCCGATCATGAGGCTTTCGTACGCGACGCAGTCGAGGTTGTAGAGCTGCGGAGTGATGTTCAAATCCTTGCGCGCGGGGTCGAGCTTGTCAGACTCCAGCCACATCGGGGGCTCGCCGATTTGTTCCCACATTTTTCCCTTCACCAAATCCGTCGTCTCCCAATATCGGCGGCGGCGCGGTGTTCCCCAGCCGTGGCGAAGACTGTAGACCCAGACTTTCCGGAAGGGGTTGTAGTAGGCGGTGGTGCGATCGCCTGCGGAGCCGGTGCGCAAGGCGCGGTCGGCCCAGTGGATGCCGTCTTCGGAGAAGTAGACGGAGAGGCCAAAGCGTTTGTCTTCGGAGTGGCTGCGGAAGAGTTTGTAGCGGCGTTTGGGATCAGGGTCTTGTTGATCTAGCCAGACGATGGACGAGTCGCGCGTGAAGGGGTGGACAATGTTGGTTCCCTTCGTGACGTCCAGATCGGGTTTGGTCCAGTGGAGGCCATCTTCGGAGTGGGCGTAGCAGACGGAGTGGCCGTACCCGCCCATGTACCACATCTTGAAAAGCTTGTCTTTCGGGTCGTACCAGACGCCGTCGCTGAAGACCATGGCCGCGGGGCCGCCCTGTTTTTCCCAGGGTTGGTCGGGGCGGAGAATGGGTTCTTCGCCGTGGGGTTTGGGGCGGTGAAAAGTGCGCGTGAGCGTGGTGTGTTCGATGAGGAAATCGTCGACAAAAAGCTGCCGGCCGATGTCGACGGCAACAAAGACCTCGACTTCATCCTCTCCTGTTCCAACGCCAACGGCTTCATCTCCCCACCCGCCGGCGGCGAAATGTACTCCCACGGTTTCGCCACCCTCTTCCTCGGCGAAGTCTATGGCATGGCCGGCGGCGACGACGACGCCCGCATGACCCAGGTTAAAGAGAAGTTAAAAAAAGCCGTCCGCCTCATCCAGAATTGCCAGAGCACCCAGGCCGGTTCCGCCGGCGGCTGGCGCTACCAGCCCGCCCCCGTCGACGCCGACATCTCCATCACCATCTGCCAGATCATGGCCCTTCGCGCCGCCCGCGACGCCGGCATCAAGGTCGAAAAAGAAGTCATCGACAACGCCGTCAAATACGTCCACACCTGCCAGAGCGGAGACGGCGGCTTCTCCTACACCGCCGGCGGCGGCGGCTCCGGCTTCGCACGCTCCGCCGCGGGTGTCGCCGCCCTCTACTACGCCGGCGAATTCCAGGACAAAGGCCTCGAAAAAGGTCTCGGCTATCTCAAGCAATACATCCCCGGCAAAGGCGGACGCGGCGGCGATCAGGAAGGCCACTACTTCTACGGCAACTACTACGCCACCCAGGCCATGTTCCTTGCCGGCGGCGAATACTGGTCCGCCTGGTACCCCGCCATCCGCGACCAGCTCATCGCCCGTCAAAACAAAGCCAACGGCAACTGGAGCGGCGAAGCCGGCGACGACTACTGCACCGCCATGGCCCTCATCATCCTCCAGATGCCCAACCGCTACCTCCCGGTCTTCCACGGAAAAGGCCAGGGAAGTTGAAGTCTGGAATGTCTGGAATTTAAAATTTGAAATCAGCAATTTGAATACCCCGTCATCCTCCAACCCCCACACCACTCCATGCGCCTTTCCCTCATCGCCTGCCTCTTCTGTCTCGCCGCATCGATCGCCCGCGCCGATTCCGGCTGGCTCCTGATGACCGCCGACTTCGAATCCAAGTCCGTCGATCTCATTGCCATCGATGATAAAGGCGTCCAGGTCAACGCCTCCGGCACGCCGCACACCATCACCTTCAAGGACTTTCTCGAGATCCGCCGCTCCGGCGCAGCCCGCCCGAGCGCCGATCCTTTCACCCTCTACCTCGCCGGTGGCGACGTCCTCTACGGCGAGCCGCGCGGCATCAAGGATGAAAAGATCCAGTGGAAAAGCTCCAGCGTGGGCGATCTCTCCATCCCCCTCCGCGACGTCCGCGCCATGCTCGGCAAAGGCCGCAAGGCCGAAGGCCTCGAAGCCGCCCGCACCGAAGACTCCATCTCCATGACCAACGGCGACAGCGTCAAGGGCATCGTCAGCGCCATGGAGCCCGGCAAGATCACCATCCAGGTCCAATCCAACCCCGTCGAAGTCCCCCTCGCCACCGTCACCGAAGTCTTCTTCGCCGCCCCTGCCCAGAAGATCGTCGCCCCCGCCCGAGCCTTTCGCGTCTCCCTCCTCGACGGCTCCATCTTCACCGCCCCGTCCGCCGTCACCAAGGACGACCAGCTCGTCCTCAAGCTCGCCAAAGGCCAGGAACGCCAGGTGCCCCTCGCCAGCGTCACCTCCATCGAACAGCTCAACGGCCCGGTCAGCTGGCTCAGCGCCCGCGTCCCAACTTCATCCCTCCACGTTCCCTACACCAGTGAAACACTCTTCCCGCCGCGCATGGACAAAAACTACCGCGGCAACCCCATCCGCTTTGGCAAGTCCGTCTACAGCCGCGGCATCGGCGTCCATTCCAAGTCCGTCATCGTCTTCGACATCCCCCCCGACTACGTCGCCTTCCGCACCCAGTACGCCATCGACACCGACGACGCCAACGACAAGGCCGACGTCACCGTCCGCATTCTTCTCGACACCGAAGTCGCCCACGAGCGCGAACACTTCCGCGCCGGCACGCTCGCGCCCGTTCTCGTCATCGAGACCAAAGGCCACAAAACCCTCACGCTCGAAGTCGACTACGGCGCAAACATGGACACCCAGGACCGATTCAACTGGATCGAGCCGGCCCTCCTGAAAGACATCCCCCCGCCGCCGCCTCCACCACCCCCGCCCCCCACAACTGTACCCGCAACCAAACCTGCAACCTCGCCAGCCACCGCGCCCGCGACGGCCCCCGCCACCACCCGCGCAACAACCGGCCCCACGACCGCCCCGGCCTCTGCCCCTGTCGCTCCTCCGCCCGCGGCTCCATAACCTGTCCTCCGCCATCCATCGCCGCATTTGACAACGCGCCCGCGCGCTCGGACGATGACACGCGGCAGGAAACCCTATGAAATTGCGCCTCAGTACCCTCATTGGACTCTCCCTCTTCGCCGCCCTCTCCGCGTACAGCGCCGAGCCACCCAAAACCAAACTCGCCACCACCACCAAATCCCTGGGCCCAATCGCCCGCGAGGCCCTCACCTCCGGCCGCCCCTCCGTCAGCCCCGATTCCAATCACATCGCATTCCTCGTCCGCAAAGGCAACAAATCCTTCGTCGTCCGCGACGGCGTCTCCAGCAAGGAATATTCCTGGATCGTCCCCGGCAGCACCCTCTTCAGCCCCGACAGCAAGCAGCTTGCCTTCGTCACCCAGTCCGACGCCGGCATGCGCGTCGTCCGTGAAGGCGTCGAGGGAAAGGCCTATTACGAAATAGACGGCGCAACTCTCCAGTTCAGCCCCGACAGTTCCATCCTCGCCTACGGCGCCTCCGTCGCGCCAGAAGGTGCCGCCACCCGCCCCGCGTTCGTCATCGCCCCCACCTCCATTCCTTCCCGTGAATGGGTCATGGTCTCCAACGATCACGAGAGCGCTCTGTTCACGCATGTATACTTCCCCAACTTCAGCCCCGACTCCAAACGCCTCTCCTTCGCCGCCGTCCGTGGCGCGGCCCAGTTCTACGTCATTGATGGAAGGCAAACCCGCTCCGTCGACGCAGTCGCCCAGGTCGGCCTCACCTACAGCCCCGATTCCCGCCGCGTCGCCTACATGGTCACCCACGGCGATGTAAGCGCCCTGGCCGTCGATGGCGTCGAAGGCCCGCCCTACAAGATCGTCGCCCCCATGAGCGTCACCTTCAGTCCCGATTCCAAGCGGGTCGCCTACGCCGCCAAGAACGCCGTCGGAACGCTCATCGTCGCCGATGGAAAAGAAGGCAAAACCTACGACGCCGTCAGCTATCCAACCTTCAGCCCCGACTCCAAACATCTCGGCTATACCGTCACCACAAAAAAGAAGCTCCTCTACGTCATGGACGGCGTCGAGGAACGCGAATACGAAGGCGACAACGTCGGCCACATCCACTTCAGCCCCGACGGCAAACATTACGCCTTTGGCATGATCAAGCACGGCAAAAGCGTCGTGGTCGTCGACGGCCAGGAGGGCAAGGAATACGACATGGTTTCCGATTCCAGCATCGCCTTCAGCCCCGATTCCAGCCGCGTCGCCTATACCGCCTCGCGCGGCAGCGACACCTTCGTGGTGATCGATCGCCAGGAGAGCAAGCCGATGGACCGCATCAGCACCAGCCCGGTCTTCAGTCCCGACTCAAAACACGTCGCGTTCATAGCGCGTCAGGGAATGAAGCATGTCGTCATCGTCGACGACGCCCCGAGCGACGCCGTCGACATCTTCATCGCCGGCAGCCGCCTCGTCTTCGATTCACCAACCGTGCTCCATACGTTGGGCGCACGCGAGTTGGAGGCCGTCCGCCTCGAGTGCAAAATCACACAGTAGGGGCCAGGCTGGTCTTCGCTCTCCCCTCGCAAGACCCGCTAGCCGATGATAGATAGACTACAACTTTCTATGAGCGGCTCGTCCTATATTTATCCCTCCGAATTGATCGATCGAATCAACGGCGCCCTGCGCGGCGGCGGTGAAGTCGGCATCCTCCCCTCGGACCAGTCCCTCCACAGCCTTCTCGAAGTCGTCTACCACGTCAGCTTCTTCACCGAAGAACACCGCCAGGTGAAATTCCGGATGATCTACTGCCCGCAGGAAGTCGCCCGCCAGGTCGTCGAGGTCGCCAGCGTCGGCGCAACTCCCTTCGCCCCGCTCACGTTCGTCCGACCCATCCCCTTCCACGAAGGCGAGATTCTCCGCCTCGCCCCCGCCACCGATCCCACCAGCGTCGTCATCGCCGTCGAAACCGCCGGCGACGGTTCCCTCCGCATGTGGGGCCTCGTCGATATGGGATCCCCCTGGTGGCGCTCCAGCCGCCGCGAGCCCGGCCGATCCGGCATGCCAGACTTCCTCACCATCGCCTCCACCGAGCCCGGCAACATCACCATCTCCCGCGGCCCGCAAACCCTCGCCCGCCTCCGCCGCGGCAAACTCATCCCCTCGGCCGGCAGCGTCTTCCAGGAAGGCCCAATCTCCAACTTTTTCGATTCCGCCTGTTCCAAGCTCCAGAACACCGTCGTCGATCATCTCAAGCTCGTCGACGACCTCTCCCGCGAAGGCTGGAAGAGCTACGCCAAATCCTCCTTCCAGCAATGCCTCGAGCGCGTCGTCAACCACATCCAGGAACTCGGCCACGGCGGCACGCTGTTGGTCGTCCCCGATTGCCTCCAGTCCGACGACCCGCGCCTCTCCGACCGCCTTCGCGTCAAGTTCCCCTGCCGCAACCAGCGCATCTGGGGCGAGCTTGTCAGCGGCCTGGTCATCAGCCAGCGCTTCCTCGAGCTCGACCAGGAAGGCATCTACGACGCCCGATCCGACATGCACTACATCAAGGTGCGCGCCCTCCGCGAAGACGTCGAAGAAAACGAACACCGCCTAAGTGACGGCCTCAAATTCGTCGCCGGCCTCACCGGCGTAGACGGCGCAGTCTTGATGACCGACCACTTCCGCCTCCTGGGTTTCGGCTGCGAAGTAACCATAGAGTCCCGCAGCCTCAACACCGTAAGAATCGCCAGGGACGTAAAAGGCCAGGCCGGCGAAGTAGTCCCCATCGAACAATACGGCACCCGCCACCGCTCCACCTTCCGCTTCTGCTCCAGCTACGAAGACGCAGTAGCCTTCGTAATCTCCCAGGACGGCGGCGTAAAAGCAGTCATGCGCTGCGGCCCGGACCTGGTGATGTGGCCGGATATCAACCTTGGCAGCGAGTAACCCCGCCACCACCTGCTCATCGGATCCGCCGATCTCCCGCGCGGGTGATAGGCAAAACTTGTCTTCGCATACCTCCCCGGAACCATGGCATACTCTTGTCATGTCGGCGGCGCGAATCGCGGAGCTATTTCAGGACTGCTCCCCCTTAAGGTGGAAAATCATGTGGCCATCACTTCCCGATATTCCTCTTGACAATTGACAATACCTAACACTCGCCATACAATCCCACCAGCAGCCCTGACCTCCAACGGGAGTCAAAAGCTGCCGCCGGCAAACCAACACCACCGGCACAACACGAGCACGGAGTCCACCATGATCAGGGACAAACCAGCGACCCGCCATCCACTTGGCGCACCAAATTCAGCCAGCATTCCGCCCACTCGGCTTTTGGACCTTGGGATTTGGACATTTGTTGGCCATTGGGCCTTGGTCATTCTCCCCAGAACTGCCTTCAGCCTACCGCCTATTTTTCCCGCTCTCCTCACGTCTCCAATCCCCACAAAGACTTCTTCTTCGACTGCCCTGAGCTCGTCAAATGCGTCGAACGGGCGTCCTTCGAGGCCCTCCTGGTCAAAATACTTCCGCCGTCGGTTTGGGGTCGTTCGAGGGTCAAAAGGGGGCGATTCCATGTCGGTTTGGGGCGATTTGAGGGAGGTTTCAGGGTCGGTTCTATGTCGCTTTAGGGTCGGTTTTTTTGACCGACCAAGCACTATGAAAAATACACAAACATCGGCCAGTCAAACACTTGAACGCTCCACCAACGTTTTCGGCCGCTCCAAACACAATTTTTGCGCGCAAAATTCGCACCAAAAACCAAAGCATCCGTGTCAAACCCATTCCCCATGGTCATTGGGAGTTGGTGCGTTGTTGGCCATTGGGCCATGGTCATTCACCCCTCTCTGCGCCACTGCGCCTTGGCGCGAGAATTTCTCTTCTTCGTCCCCCGTCGAATGTCCCAAAATGTCCCGAAATGTCCCATTCCAAACCACTCGTTTCAGTTTCATGCTGCCAGATCGTGTGCCAGACAAACAGGAACGAGCTTATGATGCCCGCGCTGGTGATGGCTCGCCTTCTGTCGTAAAATTCCGGCCGTGTGGGCTGGATGGTCGAAAATGAGGATGCGGACCATCGTGTCTGCTGCTCGAATGATTTGAAAAACGATGGATGGAACCTGTCGTACAGCTGTAAGGGAAGGATTGGAGAGAAGGCATGCCTCTGTTGGATAACATTCATTCGCCCGCGGACTTACGCAACCTGCAGCCTGAACAGCTCATGGAGCTGTCGGCCGAAATGCGAACCCGGATCGTCGACGCGGTTTCAAAAAACGGGGGACACCTCGCCTCCAATCTCGGCGTCGTCGAACTCACCCTCGCCCTCCACTATGTTTATAACTTTGGCCCCTATCCACAGGGGCCGGACCGGCTGCTGTTCGACGTCGGACATCAGTCATATGCACATAAGATGCTGACCGGCCGCGCGGGCTTGTTTTCCCGCCTGCGCAAGAAGGGAAGCGTCTCTGGCTTCCCGTCGCCGGAAGAATCTCCATATGACCTGTTTGCGGTTGGTCATGCGGGAACGGCAATCTCCACCGCCGTAGGAATGGCCCGCGGCGATCTTGCCATGCATCGCGACAGCCATGTGGTGGCAGTCGTCGGCGACGCGTCCATCGTCAACGGCCTCGCCTTTGAAGGTTTAAACAACGCCGGAACGCTCAAGCGGCAGTTGCTCATCATCCTCAACGACAACGGCATGAGCATCAGCAAGCCGCAAGGGGCGCTCGCGGCCTATCTCGAACGCGTCCGCATCAGCTCCACCTACGACGAAGCAAAAAAAATCGCCCAGAAAGTCCTGCACCGGCTGCCAACCAGCATCGAAAACGCCATCGAAACAGTCTGGCACGGAATGAAGGAAGGCGTGAAGAGCACTTTCTGGGCTGGCCAGATTTTCGAGTCATTGGGCATCAAATACATGGGCCCGCTGGATGGCCATGACATGCCTGGTTTGCTTCAGACCCTCGCCGAGCTCAGGGATGTGGATACGCCCGTCCTGCTGCATGTGAAGACGGTCAAAGGTGCAGGCTATGAAATTGCCTGCAACGAACCAACGCGATTCCACAGCCCGGCCAGTTTCGAAGTCCAGGGCTGCCGTGTGGAGATCAAAAAAGGCCCGGGCAAAAGCTGGACGACGGCCTTCGCCGATGCGCTTCTGGCAGTCGCCAAGACCGACTCGCGCATCGTCGGACTGACGGCCGCCATGCCCGACGGCACCGGCATGTCGAAGTTTGAAAAAGAAATGCCCGACCGCTATTTCGACACCGGCATTTGCGAAAGCCACCTCGCTGCCATGGCCGCCGGCATGGCCAAGTCCGGCATGCGGCCCGTGGCCGCCATCTATTCGACATTCATGCAGCGCTGCTACGACCAGGTCTGGCAGGAATGCATTTTGAACGGCCAGCCCGTCGTCTTTTGCATGGACCGAGCCGGCTACGTCGGCGACGACGGCGCGGTCCACCACGGCTTCATGGACCAGGCATTCCTCCGTCCCATGCCAGGCATGGTGCTCATGGCGCCCAGCGACGAGGCAGAGCTCAATCGCGCCCTGCGCTTCGCCCTCACCCTCGAAACAACCAGCGCCATTCGCTATCCACGCGACAACGTACCGGCCTGCAACTTCGAAGACGCGATCGACGCCGGACTGCGCGGCCAGGCGAGCGAAGAATGGATCGCGGGCAAGTCGCGCGTCCTGCGCGAAGGAACCGACGCAACACTCGTCTGCTACGGCGCACTCATGCTCAACGCGATGGTCGCGGCCGAAGAACTGGCGGCCAGCGGCATCTCACTCGAGATCGTCGACGGCCGCTTCTGCAAACCAGTCGACGGCGACATGCTCCAGCGCGTGCTCCGGCCAGGCCATCCAGTCCTCACGCTCGAAGACCACGCCCTGCAAAACGGCTTCGCCAGCGCCGTCATCGAATACGCCGTAAGCCACGGCTTCCCCACCGAAAACATCACGCGACTGGGCATGCCCGACCGAATGGTGGCCCACGCGACACGCGAGCAGCAGCTGACAGAAGTAGGCCTCGATTCCGATGGAATCGTCCGCGCAGTCCGCGACGCAGTAGCCCAGGAAACGCGCAGCAAAAAACTAGCGGCTGTTTAAACCCACCCCCAATGGCGGCCGGACATGGCACGAAAAGTTGACTACGACGTCGTGCTCAATCGCCTGACCGGCAGCGGGCTGATTTGCAACTATCACAACAGCGGATCATTTGGATTTGCCCGTGACGTCGCAACAAAATTTGTCGGCTGGGTTGGGCCAGACGACCCGACGATTCGCGAGACCATGCTGCCGCATGTGCAGCGCGTCGCAGAGCCGTACGCTATCAACCTTTCCCGGCTCATGCTCCAGGCACAGACGGAGCTTTTGCACGATGTGGCCTGGGCGATGCCGATTAGCCACTGGGCCTATGAATTGGAGTTTGGAAGCGACACCTGGATGCCAGGACTTCTCGAGCGAACCGGAATCGACCCGGCCGATCTACGGGTCCGCAACAACGGATCGGCCATCGAGTTCGCCATAGGAGAGCCGGCCTTCGAAACCTTCTTGCTTGGCCTGCTTCACGGCCTTTCAGATAGCAGCGATTTCATGATCGCATTTCCAGATCGTCCCGCCCTCTGCATGGTCCATCATCACCAGCAATTGTGGTGGATGACCAAGGAAGAGCAGCTTGCCGACCAGTTGCGCGCCTTGGTGGAGTGATCTGCGCTACGCCTTCTCCTCGGCCTCTTCTCCCTTTTTGCCGAGCTTCACGATGTCGCCATTTTGAAAAAGAATCTGCTTCAGGGCGGCCCGCCACTTCGGTTTTTGTCTCAGCAAAAACTCCAGGTCCATGCCGAAGTGCTTGAACTCTTCTTCCTGCGCATTGCCCATGATCGCTTTGGCTTGCGAGTCGGTTTCCACGGCCATGCGTTGTTCGTACCAGTCGATGGCCTGCGCCTCTTCGATGAGGGAGAGCATCATTCTTGCGAAGGTCCGGACTTTCTTTGGAAGCTCGTCGGGCGGTTCGTGATATTGGTCGAATCCCATTTACTCTCTCCTTTTTTTGCAACAAGCTTTACTCGGCCGCAATGTGCGCGCCTTTCACTGCCACTGAACGCTTCATCAGCAGGACGAGGAACACCAAGACTACCGCGAGGGCCGCGGAACACCAGAAGA
>JBBRHH010000011.1:0-25022 GCA_038222915.1 Tepidisphaerales bacterium | reverse complement strand
AACGGACTCGGTGCCATCTTTCTTTCTGCAAATCAACTGCCAGGTTGACGGAACCAGCGCGGGCGCGTCGCCTTTGCGCGAGGCGCGCTGAATCTTCTTGGCATCGATCAAGCGTCCATAGAGCATCATGATCCGGGAGTCCGGGCCTTCGCGTGCTGGGCCGCTGGCTGTGATCAGCGGCTTTTTTGAAAAAATCATCGAGAAGAAGTTGAGGAAGTGGGCAATCGCGCGGAGCAGTCTAAACGGGAACAACAATGCATCCAGTGCCAGACGCCAGAGGGGGACCTGATTGCCGTTGGGCTGATAGGGTCGACGGATGAAGTAGAGCAATCCGTCGCTCGATTGCCTGGGCATCAGAACATCGATGGCTTCTTCCTCGACGACCATCTCCATTTTATTTTGATCGAGATCGATTTTCTGAATGCAGTAGGGCGCCAATCCTGTGAACGCGCCCTGGTCGTTGCGTCCCACACCCGCGGACTGGAACAGGATCACATTGCCGCCATCGGGAAGCCAGAAGGGCGCTTCATCCACGGCATCGCCTTCGGTAATTTCCTTCAGGCCGCGACCCTCGGGGGCCATGATCGCAATATGCGCCGTTCCATCCGGCGAACGAACTGTGAACGCGAGCTTCCCCGTTTGAGGGCATCGCGCCAGATCCGACGCCCGGAACTGATTGCGGTGGTAGATCCTCCGCTCGTATCCCTCGGCGAGTTCCTGATGGAACAGGCCACACGCGTAATCTGTATCGATGGCGTAGAGGACGTCGTTGGCCGAGTCTCCTGCGGAGATACCTGCAAAGTGCGTGCGGCGCACCTCCGCGGTGTTTCCTGCCCCGCCGAATGGGTTCATCCCCCGGCCCATCTGCCAGGACATGTCGGACTTCCACTCGTTGCGCTGCCGGCTTTTCTCGACGCGGTCCAGAATCGCCTGCACGAATGAGCTTTCGACGAGACGCGGCTCGCCGGTGGTCCCCTGCGTGTAGAGTTTTCCGCCGGCAACATATGCAACGATTGGCTTGTTCATGGATTGGCGTTTCCCCAGTCGATTGTTAAATGAGCGCGATCGGCAAAGATAACCGGTGGGCGGTTTTTGTCTAATCTCAAGCGTGCGTCGAAGGCCGTTCGAACTCGCTGGAAATCTTTTGCCGTTCGGGAGCGACTTGGATCAGGAATGCACATCCAAACCCACATCATGGCCGGCTGGTGTTCGGCGAATCTGCTGCCCGGGCTGAACAAGCGCGAGCGGCTTTTCGCAATGATCGCGGCCGTGGTTCCTGATGTTGATGGGCTGTCGATCCTGGGCGGGCGGGACGCGTATTGGAACTGGCATCATCGGGCCGGGCACAATCTGGGATTCTGCATTGTTGCCTGCCTTGTGCTTGCGGTCTTTTCTTCTTCGAAGGTTAAATCGTTTTTGCTTTACGTTGCCCAGTTTCATCTTCATCTTTTGATGGACGTGCTGGGATCGGGGCCGGGGTGGGGGATTTATTACTTTTGGCCGTTCTCTGGCCGGTATCTGGATAACTCGAATGTTTCGTGGGAATTTTATTCTTGGCAAAACATTACCATCGCGGCCACCCTGTTTGTTGGGGTACTCGGGATTGTGTTCTGGAAGGGGCGGACGCCGTTGGAGGCGATAATGCCGCGGTTGGATCGGCAACTGGTTGGGTGGATCACTCGGCGGGTCGCGGCGTGAGCTAGAGCGGAAATCCCTGTTGAGGGCGTGGGTTGAGGCGTTTGGCGATTATCCGAATGCCGAGGAGTAGAAGGAGGCCTACGGATGCGCCGCCGGCCGCTCCTGTGATTGTGCCGAGGACGATGATTGAGCGAGTTGAGACGATGAGGTGCATGATCCAACTGGCGAGTTGAAATGAGACGATTCCGATGGGGATTCCGGCGGCGGCCGAGCATTGGAGGAAGGCGGCTCGGAAGCCGGTGCGGGCGGAGCGGTTTTTCCAGGCGATGAGGAAGGATGACGAGGCGACGCCGGCGAGTAGAAGTACGGCGACGATCGCGGTTGCGATCAGGGCGAGGATGAGGGCGGCTGCGAAGAGGATGGCGATTAGAAGGAGGAGGGTTATTGGGCCGGCGGCGGTGTCGTTTGGTATGAGTGGCGGAGCCGCGGGACTGACGGTTTCAAGGGAGACTACCAACAAAGCAGTGAAGCCGGAAAGACAGTGAAATGGCCCCAGAATGTCCATGGCATCATGTTATCACCGGGCTTGGCATTACGGGTATAACAACCTTGGTCAGTAAGATATGGATGGCGTTTCGGCACAACCGTTGATGCATATTCGATTTTTCATTGATCAGGACACGGGCCTGCCCCACATCGCCGCCCATGGCGTGGAGGAAGGGGAGGCCGCCGACGTTGTTCGCAAGCCATTTGAAGAGATCGCGGGGAGGGGCAACAGCGTCATTGCGGTTGGTCAGACACGCTCCGGACGATATTTGCGGGTAATTTTATTCACCAGACGATGACGAGTCTGGTATCTTTGTGATCACAGCCTACGATTTACCTCCCACGCAGTTGCGGGCGCTGCGACGGCGGCTGAAACGGAAGTCCCAATGAAGAAAGCCAAAGATCCCAATCGATATCCGAAGGGCTTCGACCGGAGAAAGGTGGAGGCATTGATTGCTCATTACGATCAGCAGAGCGACACGGACGCGATTGCCGAGGCCGAGGCGGCATATCGCAAACGGAGCGCGACGGTGATCGAGGTGCCGGTGAAGTTTCTGCCCGCAATTCGCAAACTCATCGCGCGGCGGGCGGGATAAGCCGGCGAGTTCGTTTTGCGAGGGGTTTTTCCTAACTCTCGTCAGAACGCTCCAGAACGTGCTGTAAAGTTGGCGCGTGGAAGGTTTAATTTGACACCCCTTCCTACCACCTGTAGATTCGCTCCGCAGTTTGAAGTTGGGAAACCTTTGTGTATGAGGATCGACTTTGGCTGCGACGGTTGTCATTCCTGCCCGGTTGGGGTCTACGCGATTTCCCGGGAAGATGCTCGCTTCTGATAGCGGCAGGCCGCTGGTTCAACATGTCGTCGATCAGGCGCGTAAGTGCCTGCGGGTACGAGAGATCATTGTTGCGGCAGACGATGTGACGATCGTTCAAGCCCTGGCGAGATTTGAGACGCGGGTGGTTTTGACGAACCCCGCGCATTCGAGTGGGACTGATCGGATCGCCGAAGTGGCTGAGGGGCTGAGCGACGAGATTATTGTGAATGTGCAAGGGGATGAGCCGGAGATTGATCCGGCCATTATTGATGCGCTGATTGAACGGTTGGAAACGTCGGACGATGACATGGCGACGGCGGCCACGCGTTTTCCGGACGATGTTGATCCGGCCGATCCGAACCTGGTGAAGGTGGTGCGGGCGCTGGATGGCCGGGCGATGTATTTTTCGCGGTCGGCGGTTCCGTTCTGGCGTGACGCGACAGCCGGCCCGGAACAGACCTATTATTTGCATCTGGGGATATATGCGTACCGGCGCGCATTTCTTTTGGAATTTGCCGGATGGCGTCCGACGCCGTGCGAACAGGCCGAGAAACTGGAACAGTTGAGAGCGCTGGAGCACGGACGGTCGATTTATGTTTTGGAGACCCAGCGGCGGACGCACGGCATTGACACGCCGGAGCAATACGCGGCATTTGTTGGCAGAATAGGCGCCGTGCGGTCGGTTGTAGGCAGTTAGAGAGTGGGATTTTTATGAGCAACGAAGATTTGATGGAGCGGATCGGACAGTCGCACGAAGAGACGGAGTTTTATACGCCGATGCCGGACGGCTATAAGCCGGGGCGGACGAAGTACATCTTCGTCGTCGGTACCGTGATGAGCGGGCTGGGCAAGGGGATATTCTCTTCATCGCTGGCGAAGTTGCTGCAGGACAAGGGGCTGAAGGTTTCGCCGATCAAGATGGAGGGGTATTACAACATCGACTCGGGGACGCTTAATCCATATCGCCATGGCGAGGTTTTCGTGCTGGATGACGGCATGGAGACAGACATGGATTTGGGGACATACGAGCGGTTGCTGGATCAGGATCTGTCGGCCGCGAATTTTACGACCAATGGGCAGATTTTTTCAGCGGTTTTGAAGAAGGAACGCGAGGGCGGGTATCTCGGGCGCGACGTACAGACGATTCCGCATGTGACCGGGGAAGTGAAATTGAAATTGCGAGAACTGGCCGTCAAGTCGAAGGCGGATGTGGTGTTTGTGGAGGTGGGCGGAACGGTCGGCGACTATGAGAACGCGGTCTATCTGGAAGCGTGCCGTCAGCTTGCTTATGAAGAGGGGGAAGGGGCGGCCTGTTTCGTTGCACTCACTTACATTTTAGAACCGGGGGCGCTTGGCGAGCAGAAGTCGAAGGCGGCCCAGCTTGGCATCAAGCGGTTGATGGAAATGGGCATCATGCCGAGCATCGTGGCGTGTCGCGCGGCCAATCCGGTTGGCGAGAAAGTGCGGCAGAAGATATCGATGTATACGAACGTGCCGATGCGGCGCGTGGTTTCGATGCATGATCTGGAGAGCATTTACCTTGTGCCCGACGCGCTGCGGGAGGCCGGGATGGATCGGGAGGTTTTGACGCTTCTGGATCTGCACGATCGGGTGGATCAGCGCAATGAGGATCAGCAACGGCAGAAGTGGCGCTGGTTTGTCGATCGGATCGGCAAGGTGCGGAAGGAAGTGACCATTGCGGTGACGGGAAAATACACATCCTTGCGCGATGCGTATGCGAGCATTATCAAGGCCGGGGAGCATTGCAGTGTGCATCTGGGCACGGATGTGAAATTTAAGTGGATCGATACGACTGCCATTGACCCGGCCAACGTGGCACGGCGGTTAAACGATTGTCATGGCATTATTGTGCCGGGCGGGTTTGGCGTGCGCGGCACCGAGGGAAAAATCGAGTGCATCCGGTACGCACGCGAGAACAAGGTGCCGTACCTGGGACTGTGTCTGGGCTTCCAGATGGCGGTGATTGAATATGCGCGGAATGTGTGCGGCATTCCTGACGCGAACAGCACGGAATTTGAGGCGCGGTGTTCAGCAGCGGTGATCGATATCCTTCCCGAGCAGAAAAAGATTGAAGGGCTTGGCGGCAACATGCGGCTGGGCGGGAAGGATGTGGAGCTGCGGGCCGGATCGATGGCGAGCAAGCTGTTTAACAACGCGTTAAAAATCCGGCTGCGCTTCCGCCATCGCTATGAAGTAGATCCGAAATACATCGGCACGCTCGAGAAGTACGGCATGATTTTCAGCGGCAAGGCGCCGAATTATCCGATCATGCAGGTGCTGGAATTGTCGCAGGATGTGCACCCGTTTTTCCTGGGGACGCAGGCGCATCCGGAGCTGACAAGCCGGCCGCTGCGGCCGCAGCCGATGTTTATGGGGTTTGTGCAGGCGGCGATGGATCATTCCGAGATCCGCACCGCCGAGCCGCAGGCGGTGTGAGTGGAAGTCAGCGGCTTCCACCAATGGGAAGATAGCGAATCGAGTCTTGATACTCGTTGTGAAATGATGCCCCTGCGACGAGTACGAGATCGCCAACTGTCTGCGGAATTGTTGCGTCGGGATCGATAATGAAAATTCCAGGGACGTGGTGACCTTGGGCCAGGTGCTCCGCCAGGTGGACCGGCATCGTCCGACGGTTGTTTGTGACGATGATGAAGTCGTTTCTCTCACACCACACGAGTATTCCAGGGTCCGGTGTTCCCAATGCGGGCGTGTACGGCCTACCGATTGGCCAGACGATCAGGGCTGGATCTTCCCGCCTCAGGGCCCGTCGCAAACTTCGCGGAACATGTTCGTCCAGTAGGTAGCGGATCATGACACAGCTTGCCGCCGCGCGTCGCGTTCCGCCCTAAGCTTTTGGACTTTAAGGATGAATTCGGGGTTCTCTCTTGCTTGCTTTTCCCGCATCTGCTGCCCCCATTCGAGCCCATCCGCGATATATTTGTCGATCCGCTCGCGGTTCTGGAGATAGTATAGAATTGTTGCGTAGACCTGCTCAATCGTGATCGTAGGTAGTTCGGCGGCGATCTGTTCTGCCGTCATCTCACGATAGATATAGGGATGCAAGATGTCCTGGATCCAGATGCGATGGCCCTTCAACTTGATTTCGTCCGGCTCAAATTCAAAATAATCTTCCAACTGCACTGATACCTCCAACGTCAGGTCTCCGGTATTATAGCGTAGTTTAGCAGTTTAGTGCCGTTTGTTCTTTGATGCTTTCCAATGAAATTCTCCTTCAGCACCCGGACCTGCCCCGAATGGGACCTCGATACAATCGTCAGCCGCGGCCACGAATTTGGGTATCGGGGCATCGAAGTTGACGCCGGTTCTTCCGCGCTCGCCGATTTGGAGAAGGTGGGACAAGCGTTATCGTCTGGCAAGATCCACATCGCATGTGTTGCGACGTCGGTGGCGATGTCGGGGAAAAAGCGGTTGGACATGGAACAGGCGGACGCGCTGCGTTTGTCTATTGAGAACGCGCAGCGACTCGGTGCACCGGTGGTGAAAATGTTGGGCACTTCGGTTCGGCCGGGGAGGACGGAAGCGGCGGTTCAACTTGCGCGGTGGCTTCGGCCTCTGGCGGATTTTGCGGCCGAGCGGCAGGTGGGGATTGTTGTCGAGAATTCGGCTTCGTTTCGGACGGCGCACGAGATGTGGTCGATGCTGGATCTGCTGAATCATCCGGCCGTTGGGGCGGCCTGGGATGTGCTTGATGCGGCGCTGGTGAATGAGGAGCCTTCCCTGAGCGTGCCGGTGCTTAATAGCCGGATTCATTATGTCCAGGTGCGTGACGCACAGATCGCGCCCGCGGGCGCTGGATATGCGCCCCTCGGGAGCGGCGATGTGGCGATTGAGGATTTTCTGAAACGGCTGCGCGGGATTGGGTATGCGGGGTATGTCAATTTCGGCTGGGACCGGACGCGATTTCCGAATCTGCCTGGGGCGGAGGCGATGTTGCCAGAGGCGATTGAGACGCTGCGCCACTGGACGAAGATTGTTGAGGCTCCGGTGAAGAAGCCGGCGCACAAGCCTGCGGCCGCCGCGAAATAGTACGCATTACGGCGCTGCCGGCTTCTGTTTTACTTCTCCGATTCCCATGTCGATGTATTGGCCGCCGAACACCTGGTGGCAGTGGATGGCGACGATCACTTTTGCGCCGGGGCGGAGTTTTCCTTCGGCGGCGGGGAGGACTTCGAAGGGTTCATAATGTTGTGTGTAGCCTGCCTGATCGAACGCGAGCGCGCCGTCGAGATAGATCTGGGTGTCGTCGTCGTGATGGACGAGCAGGAGCAGATCGCCTTTGGCGGTTGCGGGAATGGTGATCTCGCGGCGCAGCCAGATGTCGGCGGAATCCCACTTGGTCTTGACGTCGGCGCCGGGTGTTCCGGCGGTGCCAAAGCCGGAGCGGCCTTCTTTCCAGGCGCTGGCGTCGAAGGCGGGCTTTTCCCAGCCGTCGGCAGGCTTGGTGGTTGTATACAGCCACACGGCAGGCTCAATGTAGGCGGGAGGGACGACGGGTTTGGTTTGGGGGATCGAGGGCTGGGCGGCCCAGATGTGGGTTTTCGGATTTGCCTTGTCGCGGCCGGCCCATTTTTTCCAGAGGTCGGCATCGTACAGGAAGGGGAGGAAGACGCCGCCGACGACGGAGCGGGCGGTGAAGCCGATCATGTGACCGTTCTCGGCGTTGTACCAGTCGACCATGGCGCGGCGCTCGGGCACCTGGGAATAGAAGTCGTAGAGCGGATCAATGATGGCGATGAAGTCTTCGCGCTTGTTGGTGAGAGTGGCCGTCCAGACTTCCCAGTCGCTCTTGGCCTGCGGGTGGCGCGAGTCGAGGGGGATGCCAAACGTTTTCTGATTCTTCCGGTAGAAAGCCAATTCTTTTTCGGCGACTTCGGGCGGGAAGGTGTCGAGGCCGAGGATTTTGTCCCAGACGAGGTTGTATTTCTGGCTCCAGGTGTTGGGCTTGTCGAAGGCAAGGCGGTAGTGATCGCCGTCGTCCGCGGCCTTCATCCACTTGCGGGCGAAATCTTTGGCCATGGTGCGATACTTTGCGCCGACTACTTTGTCGCCGCGCATCTCGGCCATTTTTCCGTACGCGGCGATGCCGAGAATGGCTTTGACGGAGAGGTTGGAGTTGTGGGCGAGGTGGCCGGCGAAATCGTCGGTGCACAACTGGTTTTCGGGATCGAAGCCCTGCTTCTCGAGAAAGCCGACCCATGCAGTGAGCTGCGGCCACCATTTGGAGGCGAAGTCGGCGTTGCCGTCGACCTGCGCGACGGCCGCGACCATGAGGATGAGGTTTCCCGATTCTTCGACAGGCATGCGATCGGCGTCGGAGCCGCCCATGCCGTAGACCTGGCCGTTAGCGAGAGGGTACGTGCCCAGGTCGTGGGGGGCGTAGGGGTATGGCCAGGCGGCTGAGGCGCTGTAGTCGAACGCGGGGACGAGCGTGGCTTTCGCAAGCGATGGGAAGAAGAGGAGGAACTCGGGGATCATCGGGAAGTGAACGTCGATGGTGGCGATGCAGCCGTTGGAGCTGTTTTCCTTGGGCATCATGAGGGGCGCGCCGTTTTTGTCGCAGACGAGGCCGTTGGCGGCGAGGGCCTGGCGATAGGCGAGGGCACAGATGTAAGCGTATTTTTCGCCGCCGAGGCGGGTTGCGTCGGTGATCATTTCCTTGTCGAAGGCGGCGCTGCGGGTGGTGAGGGAGGGGAGATCAGCGACGGCGGATTTGAAAAGATCGGCTGGGCCTGCGCCGGCGTGACGCCAGTAGGGCTTGAGGTTCTTCCGCATGTACTGCAGGGAATACTGCTCGTCGTAGGCGACCATCTGATAGGCGGAGGTAGCGGCGGTGATAGCGCCGAGGGACTGGGCTGTTGCGATGATTTCATTGCGCGCGGGTTTGGGCCCGGCATCGTCGGTAGCGGGCAGTTTGCCGTCGGTTGTGAATGATTTGATCAGAGCATCCTCTGCGCCGGTGGCGACGCTGGCGTTGGCGGCGGGTGCGGCGATCCAGGCATAGCCCCAGTCGATGCGCCAATCGTCGCCGGCGCTGGAGAGGACCTTCTGGCCGACGGTGCCGACTTTGGCGGCGACGAGGCCGTCGAGTTTTTCGCGGGCTGCGGCGACGGGTTGCTCGGGTGTGTTGACGGCAACTTCACCGCCGAGGCCGAGGAAGACGGCGACTTCGTGAGGCTTGGCGTCGGCGGAGGTGACGTCCCAGACGACGTAGCTGAGAGGGCGCGCGAGGACTTCGATGTCGTCGGGGAGGACGGGCGTGAGGAAGGTGAGGGTCAGGGTGATCTGGTCGTTGGCGAAGGAGTAGACGGTACGGGTAGGTAAAACTTTCAGGGAAGTTTGCGGGAGCGGGGCGGCGTCGGCCGGCGATTTTCCGATGACACGGAAGACTTTGCCGTCGATGCGGATAAGGCCTACCAGACGCTGGTCTTTGTCGGTCCAATGCTTGGTGGTGGATTCGTTGAGTTTGTCGGAAGGGGACCAGAGGCCGAAGTAGGGGTTGTGGATGATGAGGGGAGTCATCGGCGGTCGCGGGGGCGGGGAGAGCTCGGCGGCGAGGATTTGGGCTGCGGTGAGAAGCATGACCGCAACGATGAGCGATGAGTGAAATGCATGGTGCATGTTGGTCCTTTGGTCTGGTGCGATTGGCCAGGAACATATGAAACGAGGCGTCGAAGCATCCTCAGTTCGCGCGCAGCAAGCTGTCCGCAAGTCGAGACGCCACATCGGCTTATTCCAGGCCAGTCACCTCGGAATGCTAGACGAATCGGCACAAGTTGTCGCCAATAAAAATCGCCATCTGACGGTCAGTGGTCGCTGCAAAAGATTTCAATCCGGATCCGGAATATCGAAGAACGTCCCGGCCGCGCCGCGTTTTGCGCCTTCGTCGAATAGAGCCCTCATGTTCTTTGGGACGAATTCGAAAGACGGGACTGCTTCGACTTCGTCGGGGATGTAGGACAGGAAGAAATTGTAGTGCAGGTCGGCGGCGAAGAGCTTGGTCTGGTAGAGATCGCCGATTCCGTTGGCGTCGAGCAGGCAACTCACGCTGCGCATGGCGACGGGGAGGAGGCCGTCGACGGTGCATTGCGGGGGCATGCCGAATTTCCCGTTGACGATTACGTAGACGGTTGGCTTGGTGGTTTCGTGTGCGGGTGCGGTCGCCAGCGCTGTCGAACGCGCGGTCGCGGGACCGGTCGTCGCGCGGGCTCTTTGTCTTTCCCGCACGGCCTTGAGCTTTGGCACCATGTGCTTGCGGAAGAAGAGGGAGGCGCGGACGCCGCCGTCGACGTAGATGGCGTTGCCGATGTGGACCGGCGGATAGAGCGGCGGTGCGGACGACGACGCAAGCGCGACACGGCGGTAGAGGTCGTAGTCTTTGGCGGCCGCGATGCGCGTCAGGTCGACGATCTCCAGCTTGCCGCTATCGAGATTTGTCAGGCCGACGTAGAGGCGGCGATTTTCGACGCCGCCGGCGGCGACTCGGTCGATGACTGCGTTGGTCAGATATTTCTTCAGGAGCTTTTCCAGGCCGGTGTTGGTGTAGAGGGAATCTGAAAACGGGAGGGTCACCCAGAAGCGGCTGGACTGGACGTCGGCGGTGGACGTGGTGGTGTAGGCCTGCTCGAGCATCGAATCATCGCCAATAAACGCGGCGGTCGCGATCAACGAGCCGGTGCTGACGCCGGTGACGGTGTCGAACTTCGGGCGGGTGTGGGCGGAGGACCAGCCATTGAGGAAGCCAGCACCCCAAGCGCCGTTAGCGCCGCCGCCGGAGAGACTGAGAACGTGGTACGCGTCGGCGGGTTGCTTGCCGTTGATGCGATCGGTGACCGATTTATCGAATTCGGGCTCGGAGAATTCGTAGGGCGTGAGAGCGGCCGGGCCGGGGTCGCTGGTGCAAGGCCGGGTGCCGCCGCAACCTGCTGCGAGTAGTGTGATAGTGAGAACGATGCAGCGATACTTCATGTTGCGGTCTCCTGATCGGGGCTGACAATTCTGCACGCAAAGAGAATACATACCAGTCACATCCGGCGTAAGCCTCTCTTCCAATCCGGCCGCGCTTCCCATACCTTCCTTGCCGTCATGCGAACGCAATACGATGAGTCCGATGTTCAGCGCGCTGTCCAGGGACTCGCTTCCAAAATCGCCCAGTCGCTTTCGCCGGACAAACCTTTGAACATCATTGGAATTCGCACCCGCGGCGAGACGCTTGCCCAACGGTTGACCGTGCTATTGTCGGCCAAGGGGTTTACGCAGATTGGCCGGGGTGTGCTGGATATCACGCTATATCGCGACGACCTTTCGACGGTCGGGCCCACACCGATGGTGCGGCCGACGGAGATTAACGTCGATCTGGCCGGCAAGCCTGTACTTCTTGTGGATGATGTTATTTTTACCGGGCGGTCGATCCGCTCGGCCCTGGATGCGCTGACGGATTTTGGAAGGCCGAGCGTGATTCGACTTGTGGTGCTGGCGGATCGGGGCGGCCGGGAGTTGCCGATTCAGCCCGACTTTGTCGGGGTGGCGATCAAGGACGCGCCGACGGATCATCGAGTCAATGTGCGTTTGAAAGAGCAGGACGGGAAGGACGAAATTACCGTGGAGCCGCGAGGCTGAACCGATCATGGCGAATGAACCGCATCAACGCTGGCATCGCAAGCACCTGCTGACGGTGGAAGATCTGTCGGCCGACGAAATTGGTTACATCCTCGACACCGCCAGTTCGTTCAAGGAAGTTTCAACGCGCAGCGTCAAAAAAGTGCCCGCGTTGCGCGGGCGTGTGATGGTCAACAGCTTCTTCGAAGACTCGACGCGGACGCGCACCAGTTTTTCGCTGGCGGCGTCGCGGCTGTCGGCCGATGTGATCGACTTCTCGGTGAAGACCAGCAGCGTAAGCAAAGGTGAGACGCTGATCGACACGGCACGGAATATCGAGGCGATGGGGGTCGACATTATCGTGATCCGCCATCAGGCGGCCGGGTCGGCACACCTGGTGGCGCAGCATGTGAAGTGCTCGGTGATCAACGCCGGCGATGGGGCGCATGAACATCCGACACAGGGTTTGCTGGATCTGTATACGATTCGCGAGCGGTTCGGGCACATCAAGGGCCTGAAAGTTGCGATTGTCGGCGACATCGCCAACAGCCGGGTGGCGCGGTCGAACTTGTGGGGCCTGACGAAATTGGGGGCAGAAGTCATTCTGGTTGGGCCGCCGACACTCTTGCCCAAGTCGTTTGAAAAGCTCGGGGCGCGGGTGGTGCACGATCTGGATTCGGTCATCGGCGAAGTAGACGTGGTGAATATGCTGCGGGTGCAGTTTGAGCGCACCAAGACGAGCCAGTTTCCCAGCGTGCGGGAATTTTCGCGGCTGTTTGGGCTGACGTCGGATCGATTTCTCAAGTGCAAGCCGGACGTGTTTGTCATGCATCCGGGGCCGATGAATCGCGGAATCGAAATCAGCAGCCATATCGCCGACGGCCCACAGAGCGGCGTATTGAAGCAGGTGGAAAACGGGCTGGCGGTGCGGATGGCGGTTCTTTATCTGGTGTCGCAAGGTCAAGGTTGAGACGAATTGAATGGCCTCCCTACTTATCAAAAACGGAACGATCCTTGACCCGTCGCGCAACCTGGAGCGCAAGGCCGACCTGTTGATTCGCGACGGGAAGATTGCCGGGATTGGGACGGAGCTTGGCCGGGCGGATGAGGTGTTTGATGCGTCGGGTTGTTATGTGACGCCGGGCCTGATCGATATTCACGTGCATTTTCGCGAGCCGGGGGACGAGGAAGAAGAGACGATTGCCTCCGGTGCGAAGGCGGCGGTTGCGGGTGGGTTTACTTCCGTCTGCTGCATGCCCAACACCAAGCCGCCGCTGGACAACGAGGGGCAGATTGAATTTGTCCTGCGCGAGTCGGAGCGGATTGCGCTGGCGAACGTGTTTCCGATCGGTGCGATCACGAAGGAGCGCGAGGGGAAGGAACTGGCCGAGATGGGGCTGATGCTGCAGCGGGGCGCGGTGGCGTTCAGCGACGACGGCGTGGGCGTGGGCGACGCGGCCGTCATGCGCAAGGCGCTGCAATACGCGAAAATGTTCGACGCCTGCCTGATGCAGCATTGCGAAGAGCCGACGCTGGCCGGCGGCGCGATGCACAGCGGGATCGTATCAACAACGCTTGGCCTGCCGGGTGTGCCGGCCGAGGCGGAGCAATTGATGATCGCCCGCGACCTGCTGCTGAACCGCTCGATCGGATGCCGTTATCACGTACAGCACATTTCGACGGCGGGGAGTGTTGAGCTGATTCGCGCGGCGAAGCAGCGCGGGCAGAATGTGACGGCGGAGGTGTCGCCGCATCACCTGCTGCTGACGGATGAATCGTGCCGGACATATGACACGAATTACAAGATGAATCCGCCGCTGCGAACAGCCGACGACGTGGCGGCGTGCATCGAGGGCGTGAAGGACGGGACGCTGGAATGTCTGGCGACGGATCACGCGCCGCATCTGGCCGAGGAGAAGGAGTTGGAATTTCAGTATGCCCCGAATGGCATTATCGGCCTGGAGATGGCGCTGGCGCTGTACATCAGGGCGCTTGTGACGCCGGGGCATATCACGTGGATGAAGATGATCGAGATGATGACGATCGTCGGGGCGCGGATCGCGAAGCTGGACAAGGGAACGCTGGCCGACGGGGCGGATGCGGATGTGACGGTGATCGATCCCGATCTGCGCTGGACGATCGACCCAGACAAGTTGGAAAGCAAAAGCCGCAATACGCCCTTTGGCGGTTGGGACGTGTGCGGCCGGGCGGTGGCGACGATCGTGGGCGGACGAATCAGATGGCGGCTGGGTGATTCGTAGGGATTATGTTTTCTTCAGCACAAGTTGTGTGACTTTCGCGCCGCGGCCGACACCAACGCGGATTTCGATGTTCGCGATGTCCGGGTGAATTCTGCCGCTGATCGCAAGCGTCTTGTCGTTCGCGGTTCCCGTGCCCGCGATGCTCAGGCCGTCGTCCGTCTGTGTCGCGACGGCGGTGGTTATCGACCAAGTCTTGTTGCTGAACTTGACGGCGACCGTCGCGTCTTTGACCTCTATTGTGAGTGTGGAATCGTCATCAAATTTGCCGAGGTATTCGGCGGACTTGTCGTCGGCCAGGGTGGACGGGGCGAGAAGTGTTGTAGCCAGGAGCAGGAGGAGCACGATTGTTTTCACAACGCGAAAATAGTTCGACGTTCTTCGGCTGTCAAAGCAATTGTCCAATTTCGCTGGAACCGGCGAACGGTTACACTTCCGGCCGATTTAAGGAGGCTTGATTTGGTACAAATCGGTATTGGAATCATCGGTAGCGGAATGATTGTGCTGGCCAACCACCTGCCCGGGTTTGCCATGTGTCCGCAGGCGAAGGTGGTGGCGCTGTGCGACAGCAATTCAGCCGTGTTGGAGAAGGCGAGTCAGCAGAGCGGCATCACAAAAACATACGCGGACTATCACAAGCTGATCGAAGACCCGGCCGTCAACGCGGTGGTGGTGGCGACGCCGAACTATCTGCACGCGCCGATTGTGCTTGCGGCAACGGCGGCGGGGAAGCACGTCTTCTGCGAGAAGCCGTTGGCGATGAATCTTGCCGAGACGAAGAGCATACTGAACGCCGCGCGTGCGGCGAAAGTGCGGCACATGACGGCGTTTACCTACCGGTTTGTGCCGGCCATGCATTACATGGTGCATCAGGTGAAGGCGGGCGCGATCGGTCAGCCGTATCACTTTCGCGCCCAGCGATTTCAAGACTGGGGCAGCCGGAATCTGGGCTGGCGGCAGATCAAGTCATTGGCGGGAACCGGCGAACTGGGCGACATGCTTTCGCACCGGATCGATTTCGGGCACGCGCTGGCGGGGCCGATCGCGAAGCTGGTCGGCAACACGCGCCGCTTCATCGACGATCGCGGCGGCAAGCCTTCGGATCTCGACGACTGGGTGGGCGTGCTGGCCGACTATAAGAGCGGCGCGACCGGCGTGCTGGAAAGCTCCAAGCTGGCGACGGGGCGGGGTGAGGGCGGGAGGAGCCGCGACTTTTGTGAGATCAACGGGACGGAAGGGACGATGATTTATCATCTGGGGACGCCCAACGAAGTGCAGATCGGCAAGGCTGGCGGGAGCGGGTTGTCGACGATTGCGGTGCCGGAGGAGTTCTTGAAGTGGCCGGGCTCGCCGCGCGATCCGCATGTGGGCGATCCGGTGCAGACTTTCCGGTATGACCAGGACTTTGAGTTTGTCGACGCCATCCTGAACGAGCGCGACTGCGTGCCGTCGTTTGTGGATGGGGTCAGGGCGCAGGCCGTAATGGATGCGATTGTTACATCGGCGGAAGAGCGGAAATGGGTGGATGTGCCGGAAATAGCGTGATTTAAGCGATTCAAAAGTGGAATCCGCTTTATAAGTGAAACGATTGGAGGTTGAGCGCGTAATACCTGTGTTATGAAACAGGATCTTGAACATGTTGAAGCCCGGGCCGAGTTGCTGAAAACTTCGGCGGGCTTGATTGAGGAATCAGAGCGGTTGAGGGGACAGGCCGAGAAACTCATTCGCCAGAGCCGCGATCGCATTCACCCTGCTTTTGATTCCAGTTCCACAGACGTGGTTGACCACGCCGGCAACTAGAACCCTACGGCCGATAACGCCGCTCTTACGATCTCAGCGCTGTGTTGCAAACCTGCCTCCTCGGCGGGGTTCATTGGCACTGGCAGTGTGATTTCGACGCCCTTGCGGTTCACGATGCTGGGCACGGACAAATATACATCGTTGACGCCGCGATAGTCCTTCAGCAACGAGCTGACGGCGAGCACGGCGTTCTCGTTGTTTAAAATTGTTTCGAGAATGCGCGCGGTGGCGAGGCCAACCGCGTAGCTGGTTGCGCCTTTGCCCTGGATGATCTGGTAGGCGGCGTTTTTTACGTTTTGGAAAATCTCGGTGCGGTCGCGGACTGTCAGCTTGCCGTGGCCCTGGACGGCCCAATCGTGCAGCGGAATATTGGCGATGGTGGCACTGCTCCAGAGCGGGACTTCAGAATCGCCATGCTCGCCTGCGATCCATGCGTGGACATTCTGAACGGCCACGTTGCAGCGTTGAGCGATGAGATAGCGGAAGCGGGAACTGTCGAGGACGGTGCCGCTGCCGAGCACGCGCTGCGGAGGCAGGCCGCTGAGTTTTTGCGCGACGTAGGTGATCACGTCGACGGGATTCGTGACCATCAGCAGGATCGCGTTTGGCGCGAACTCGACCAGCTTTGGAATGAGCGGGCGGCAGATGGCCACGTTGGCGGCCGCAAGGTCCATGCGCGTCTGGCTGGATTTCTGCTTTGCGCCGGCGGTGACAACGATCACGTCCGCGTTGCGACAAATTTCCAGATCATTGGATCCTTCGACGATTGCCTGCGGCACGAACTGCAGGCCATGGTTCAGGTCGAGGATCTGCGCTTCGACCTTGGCGGCGTCGACGTCATATAGAACGATCTGATGGCCGACGCTACGGAGGAGGCAGGCATAGGCGATGGTTGCGCCGACGCTGCCCGCGCCGACGATGGCGATTTTGGAAACGGGTGGAGAGTCCATGGGCGGAATGATACGGGAAGGTTACGGGGTTGAGGCGGCGGCGAGGCGGGCGAAGGCGAGGCCGCGCTCCTGAAAATTGATGAACTGGTCGTAGCTGGCGCAGCCGGTGCTGAGAAGGACGACGTCGCCGGGAGCGGCGACGCTTTTGGCCATTTTTACGGCCGTTGCGAGGTCGCCGCAGTTGTAGGCGGCCGTCGAGCCAACGCGCACGGCCTGCCCCATCGCGGCGGCGATGGCCGGGCCGGTTGCGCCGATGCACATAACGGCCTTGGCGCGATCGACGAGGGCGGCGCAGAGGCTGTCCATGGCCAGTTTCTTGTCGTACCCGCCGACGATCTGGATGACGGTTTTGGGCGGGAACGAATCAAGGGCGGCGATGGCCGCTTCCGGAATGGTGGCGATGGAGTCGTTGTAGAAACGCACGCCGTTCTGCTCGGAGACGAGCTCGAGGCGATGTGCCAACCCACGAAAATCATGGAGGGCGGCTTCGGCGTCTTCCCAGGCGACATCAAAAATCCCCGCGGCAGCAAACGCGGCCTGGGCGTTGAGCTGATTGTGGCGTCCCGGCACCAGCAGTTGAAACGGCTTTCGGTTATTGATTCCGAACAGCACGACGCGGGCGGCAGTCGCCTGGGCGAATTCGTTGCAGTCCTGGCACTCTTCGTTCAACACGGCGAAATCGCCGACGGTTTGAAAACGGACGATGCCCTTCTTGGCGTCGATGTACTTCTTCATCGAGCCGTGCCGGTCGAGATGATCGGGCGCGATCATGGTGATCACACCGACATGCGGCGACCATTTCGCCTGGTCCAGATATTCAAGCATGAAGCTGGAGAGCTCGAGGACGACGATGTGCGACGGCTCGATTTTCGGGAGATCAAAAAGGAGCGAGCCGCCGATGTTTCCGCCGACGTGCGTGGTGTAACGGCGCTGGAGGATTGCGCCGAGCATGGCGGTGGCAGTGGATTTTCCCTTGGTGCCGGTGACGCCGACAATGCGGGCCGGGCAGCGTTCGATGAAGAGGCGAATTTCAGTCGTGACAGGAATTCCTGCGATGCGGGCGGCCTGTAAATATTGGTTGGTGGGGGGGACGGCGGGCGAGGCGACGACCAGATCGGTGTCGGTGAAATCTTCCTTCCAGTGCCCGCCGAGGCGAAGCGTCACGGGCAATCCCGCAACTTGCTTGACAGAATCGGCCAGTGTGTCAGGCGTTGCCTGATCAGTGATCAGTACTTTCGCTCCCTGTTCGACCAGCCAGCGGCTGACGGTGGTGCCGCCGCCAAATCGCCCCAGCCCAGCGACGGTCACTCGTTTGCCGTGTAATGATTCGGTCATAAATCACGCTGCGAAGAAACGACTCGCACGAATCACAAAGTCACACACAGGTTTATTCTTGCGACCGATCCAATGCCAGTTCCAATTTCAGGAAACTGCATCATACGAAGGGTGGGGAAATTGCTTGCGTGACAAGCGCATTTTTCCGGCCGTCGGGTACAATATCGCGATGCGCACTTTCGTGCGACGGGCTTAGACGAAGCTAATTTGCGTTGGATGAACCGTTTCAACGGGAGCACTGGTGCAGTCCGAGTCGTGCACGAACAATCCGGGCAATGCGGAGGAAGCGTCACGACTGGCGGTGCTTCAGCGTTATGACATCCTGGATACGCCGCGGGAATCGGCGTTCGATGATATTTCACGTCTGGCGGCGCACATCTGCCAGGCGCCCATCGCATTAATTTCGCTGGTGGATAAAGATCGACAGTGGTTTAAGTCGGAGGTGGGCGCGGGCGTTCGCGAGACGCCGCTGGAGACTTCGGTTTGCGCCTATGCCATACGGCAGCGCGATCTGTTTGTCGTGCCCGACCTGCGCGCGGATGAGCGTTTCAAGAATTATGCCCTGGTGACCGGCCCGCCGCATGTGCGGTTTTATGCCGGCGCGGTCCTGGAGAGTCCGGACGGCCACGCCCTGGGCACGTTGTGCGTGCTGGACTATATGCCGCGAATTCTTTCGGCCCAGCAGGCCGAGGCACTGCGGACTCTGGCGCGGCAGGTGATGAATCAACTGGAGCTGCGAAATCTCGTTGATGCTCAGCGGGCGGCGATCGAGGTGCAACGAAAGCTGGACGAAGATTTGCGCACGGCGCTTCAGGAAGCCGAGGCCGCGAACAAGGCGAAGGATCGTTTTCTTGCAGTGCTGTCGCACGAGCTGCGCACGCCGCTCGCACCTGCGCTGATGACCGCGACCATGCTGGCCGGCGATGCAAGCCTGCCAGCGTCGGCACGGGACGACGCGCGGCTCATACAACGCAACATTGAACTGGAGACACGATTGATCGACGATCTTCTGGACGTCTCCAGGGTGATCAACGGCAAGCTTCAACTACATGTCGAGCACGCGGATTTGAACACCCTGATCCAGCACAGCATGGCAATGTGTGCCGTCGATTCGGAGGCCAGGGGCGTACCGATTCAACTTGATCTGAAAGCTACGCGACACGCCGTGGACGGCGATTCCGCGAAGCTGCAACAGTTGTTCTGCAACCTCTTGAAAAACGCCATCAAGTTCACGCCTTCGGGCGGAACCGTGACGGTGCACTCGGAGGACACGACGGCCGGGCGAATTCGCGTCAGCGTCAAGGACTCGGGAATCGGTATCGCTCCGGAAGTGCTTCCGCGTCTTTTCCGCCCGTTCGAGCAAGGCGGCAGCGCGACAACGGATGAATATGGGGGCCTCGGGCTGGGGCTGATGATCGCCAAAGGCATCATCGATGCGCACCACGGCAGCATCGCGGCTCTCAGCGATGGGCAGGGCCACGGCAGCACGCTGGTGGTTGAGTTGCCGGTGACGGCAAGCCAGGCGCCTGCGCCGCCCAAGCCGGCGCAACCGGGGCGGAGCGCTTCGACTTCGCTCACTATCTTGCTGGTTGAAGATCACCACGACACGCTGCGCGCGATGTCGCGGCTCCTCTTGAGCCTCAAGCATCGCGTGATACCGGCCGACTGTGTTGGGGCGGCCCTGAAGGCCTCGCGGGAACATGACGTCGATCTGGTGATCAGCGACGTGGGCCTGCCCGACGGCACCGGCCTTGATCTCATGCGCCAACTCCTCGCCGAACGTTCGGTTCCCGGCATCGCCCTCACCGGCTATGGAATGGAAGCGGATATTGAGGAAACGGTTCGTGCAGGGTTTGCCAAGCATCTCACCAAGCCGATCAACTTTTCAGACTTGGAAGAGGCCATTCGCGAGCTCTCGCTTTAGCTGCTGGCGAGCTTCGCCTGGGGCAGATTGTCGTTTCACTTCGATCCCCATTAGCATTCGTCCCATAAACCGGCCGTTCGCTCGATTGGCCCGCCAATTGCTGTTCGCCCAATGGTCGCCAAACTAAAATTTCCATCTCTACAGGAGCTTCATGAAAGATACGACGACAGAGTCAAAAGATGCCGCTTCCAAGGTCAAAGGCGCTGTAAGCACTGTTCGGGAGGCAGTTGCGACGGCGGTCGATAGTGCAAGTGCGCACCTCTCCGAAAAAGCGAGCAGCGTCGCCGAAACGGTGAAAAACGCCGGTGCAAACGCGGCAGTCTACGCGCGCGACCAGTACGACCACCTGAGTGAGCACGCCCGCGAGGTAGCCGGGCGGGCGCGGGATGCGGCAGGGCAGTGGCAGGGACAGGCTGAGAAAATCGTGCGCCGCACGCCACTACGGTCGGTTTTGATCGCCGCCGGGATCGGCGTGGCGATCGGCATGATGATGAACCACCATCGCCGCGACTGAACCACAAACGACGCGAGTCTACAAAAGGAACCGCCATGAATAGCACCGCACGTTTGATTCTCCTCGTGGTCCTGATCGTCTTGTTGATCGGACTTCTTCCGACTTGGGGTTATAGCACCAACTTTGGCTACTTCCCCAGCGGCGGCCTGGGTCTGGTCATTGTCGTCCTGGTAATTCTGCTGCTGCTTGGCAAGATCTGATGGTGCGACAATAAGCACCAGATTCGTACGATCCACGAGCACTCCGGCACGTTGTATACACTACGGCGGCCGGAGTTTTCTATGGGCTTATCAAAACTATTGTTTCTGCTGAGCGCCCTGATGTCGATTTGCGCTGCTGGAGTCCGCGCCGACGACGCGTACGACCAGGAACCGATCAAGTACAGTTCGAGCCCTGCCCACGATGCGATTGCCCGCCTACAGAAACGGTTGGATAACCACGATGTAACGCTCAAGCACAATGGGGAGCACGGTTATCTCGAATCAGTTCTCAAAGAACTGAACATCCCGGCTTCATCCCAAACGTTGGTCTTTTCAAAGACGAGCTTTCAACGTGATTTGATCTCGCCCAAACGCCCGCGGGCGCTCTATTTCTCCGATGATGTTTATGTGGGTTGGGTGCAGCAGGGCGACATTCTGGAAATCGCGTCGACCGATCCCAGGCTGGGCCCTGTGTTTTACACGCTCGATCAGCGGAAGGTGGATCGGCCTTCGTTTGTGCGACAGAACGACAGTTGCATTCAGTGTCACGCGTCGGCCATGACACGCGACCTGCCGGGTCTGATCCTGCGATCTGTTTTCACTGACCCGGCCGGCCAGCCGATCCTGAGCGCCGGCACAGTACTCGTCACCGACGAGACGCCGTTCAAGGAGTTGTGGGGCGGCTGGTATGTGACCGGGAAATACGGCAAGCAGCGCCACATGGGCAACTTGATTTTCCACGAGGATGATCGTCTGGAGTCACTCGACCTCGACGCCGGGGCGAACCTACCGGACCTTTCCAGGCAGATCGATGCGGCCCCGTTTCTTACGCCGCACAGCGATGTGGTGGCGCTGCTGGTATTTCAGCATCAGGCGACGATGCATAACCTGATCACGCGCGCGAATTACGCGGCGCTCTATGCGATGCGCGATCAAAAACTGTTGAACGACGCCCTGCACGAAAAGCCGGATCACGAGCTCGACAGCACCAGGTCCCGGATCAAATCGACGGGCGAGCCGTTGCTGAAGTGCATGTTGTTTGCGAACGAATCGCCGCTGATAGATCGAGTGGAGGGGACGTCATCGTTCACGGCCGACTTTCCGCGGCAGGGGGTGCGGGATAAGGAAGGGCGATCGCTGCGCGAGTTTGACCTCGAGCACCGGCTATTCAAGTATCCGTGCAGCTATCTGATCTATTCCGAATCGTTCGATGCCTTGCCTGCCGCGATGCTGGATTACCTGTATCGCCGGCTCTGGGAAATATTATCAGGGCAGGACAAGAGCAAAGAATTTGCACATCTGAGCGAAAAGGACCGTGAGGCGATTCTGAAGATTCTGCGGGACACGAAACCGAACCTGCCCGCCTACTTTCGATAGCCGCCCTTGCCGCGTGCGGCCTGACCGTCAACAATCCAGCCCATGGCGAGTGTTCGTGATGTTCCAGTTGTGCTGCGCCGGGTGGGTGCGTGGCATTTCCTGTTGCGCGTCTGGCGTCAGGTCAGTGACGACAGCCTGCCCACCTGGGCGGCCGCCATGGCGTATTCATGGCTCTTTGCCGTCTTTCCCTTCTTTATCTTTCTGCTGTCACTTGTGCCATACCTGCCGGCGCAGACGCGCGATGATTTCAGCCGGGAATTTCACAAGCTGGTCGAGCAGCTACCGCCGGAGGCTTCGGAAACGGTCTGGAAGAACCTGGAGTCGGTCATCAACCAGCCGCGCCAGGGGCTCCTCAGCGTCGGTATTCTCGTGACGCTCTTCGCCGCCAGCGGGGGCATGAACATGACGATGGCGGCGCTGGATCGCTGCTACGAAATGGGAAAAACGCCGCGCCCGTTTTACATTCAACGGCCCATTGCCATGGGGCTCACCATTATCGTGATGGTGATGGTGCTGATCGTTCTGGTTCTTCTTCCGATCGGCACGATCGCGATCAACTGGCTGGAGAAGAACAGCGATTATGTCCACATTCCGCTGCGCCTGATTCACATCCTTGATATTGCGCGATGGACGCTGGGCCTGGTGTTCATGATCACTACGGTGGCTGTCATCTATTTTTTTGGTATCAACATCCGCCAGCGATTCTCCGGCCTTTCCCCCGGCGCGATCTTCACGATCTGCGTCTGGATTCTGCTGGGCATCGCATTCCGCATCTACGTCGAACGCTTCGGCCGGGCGTCGTACGACCGCACCTACGGCACGGTAGGGGGAGTCTGCATCCTGCTGCTGTTCTTTTACATCGACGCGGTGGTGCTGCTGATTGGCGCCGAGATCAACAGCGAGATCGATTTCGAGATTCTCGGCGTAGAGCGCGGCACGAGGGATTTTCGGCGGATGCGCCGTCCGGAGGATGTGCGCGGACCGGAGATTCAAGACGGCACCGAAGCGTGCTAACAGATACGCATCGTCAGGCCACCGTCGATGGAGAACGTTTCGCCGGTCACATACTCATTCTCGACCATCTCGCGGATCAGTGACGCGACCTGTTCGCTCGTGCCTTCCTTATGAAGCGGGATGCGGTTCTTGAGATTATTTTCCTTCACGGCGGCCGGCATGGCGTCGTGGAAGGCGGTGCGGATGACGCCGGGGGCAACGCAATTTACGCGGATGTTGTCGTCGGCCAGCTCGAAGGCCAGGCCGCGCGTGAGATGGGGCAGTGCGCCTTTGACGGCCTGGTAAGCGAGATTCGCCTTGAGGGCACGTTTCCCCGCCGACGACGAGATCAGGATGATCGCGCCTTCGCGTTTCTTCTTCATCGCCGGAACAACCGCCCGGCAGAGATGAAAGACGGCGTGGACATGCACGTCGAATGCGTCGTTCCACTTTTGGGGCGTGAGTTCGAGCAGCCCGCCGGTCACCAGTCCCCCGGCCGAGTGGACAAGCACGTCAATCGCGCCGAGTTCCCTGGCGCTTCGTTCGACGCATGCGGTGGCCTCTTCCGGCTTCGCCATGTCGGCCGCAAACATCACACAACGCTGGCCAAGCGATTCAACGCGCTCTTTCACGTCTTTCGCGGAGACGTCGTCCACGTTGCGTGCGACAATCGCGACATCCGCCCCCTTCGCCGCGAAGAGGATGGCCGTGGCCGCGCCAATGCCCTTGGTGCCGCCGGTGATGAGAGCGATTTTGCCTTTGAGTTCCATGTCCGTCTCTCCTTTGAGGGCGAGATCATACTCGCAATCGCACCGGCGGAATTGTGCACATACTCATTCGCCCGGATTACTATGCAAGGTAAACTGATCTCGATGACGCGTCGCAGGGCCATCCCCATCTTGATAACGGTTGCCGTCGCGGTTCTTGTCGGGGCCAGGGTCCTCACCCGTTCCAAACGCGACGGCAACGCATATATCCTCGACCACACAGTGGATGACCCTGCAATTGCCGACGCTCGATCCGTGGACTTAATCAATGCTCCCAATTTCCGATTCACCTTCGGTGACGGCAGCGGCATGGACGGATTTGACGTCCTGAAAATCGGCCCGGACGGACAGTGCGAGTACACGTTCATCAATCCGACCGAAAGGACCGGACGACTTCAGTGGAAGCGCACGGCGTTCCAAGTGGATGCGCCTACGCTGGCCAACCTTCGCAAGCTGCTCGTGGACGTCAAGTTCCTGGAGATGAAGAAAGAATACCATTCCAACGTCGAGGACGGAACACAGCGCTGGGCAAGGGTCGAAGCATCAGGCAAGCGAAAAGGCGTCTATTGGAACAACTACTTTCCCGCCGACTTCATGCGGATCTACGACTTCGTGAATCAGAGGATCATCGGCGCGCACCTCGTGGAGGTGAAGGACGCGAAAATCATCGAGCGCGATCGGAAGGATATTCAGGCCGATTTTTAGTGTTGTGTGAATCAGGGCTCGGTAGAATGGTCAGGCGTGCCACGCCGACGCCTCATGCGGTGGATCTTCGTCGCGACTCTGTGCGCTGGGATGGCAGGCATCGGCTGGGCCATGTCTCGATGGCACAACCCAGAACGCGCCGGTATCCATTTCGACCCGATCGGCGATCCGCTCTCGCGGGCTATCGACGATCCAATGAGCGCCGAGGCGGACAATGTAGATTTGAAGGGCGCAGCGGATTTTCAGTTTACGCTGGCGGATGGCAGCCACTGGCACGGATTCGATTTCCTCACGGTCAGCTCGACGGGTGGATGCGAGTACACGTTCCACGATCCGCACGAGACGCCGAGCTGGAAGCAAAGTGAGTTCACGATTGACGCCGGCACCTTGGCCGAGCTCCGCGACGTGCTCGCCGATGTCGATTTCTTCCGATTAAAGAAAGAGGCTCTTCCCGTAAGTGTGTGGGTGAAAATCTAGCCAAAAGTCTGTTTGACGCTGCTTTTTTCGATGTTTTTGCTCTATCCACAATCCTCGGAAACTGGCATGAAAAGGCAATGTCGATT